>DASSQB010000419.1:0-6053 GCA_035702725.1 Terriglobales bacterium
ATTTACCGCTCGCGGGAGTATCCGTCACATATCGTCCTGCCGGTGATGGAAGTAGCCAGGGCGGAAAAGCAGTAGCTGAAAGCTGTCAGCTATCAACCAAGCCCTCTCGGCCTTCGGCAGCGCGCAGAGAATTTGGGTGGCGCAGCGCTTCAGCGCTGCATTCACCATCCTTCTACCTTGTCATTCTGAGGAGCGCGAACCGAGCTTGCTTGGCGAGCCCGACGAAGAACCTGCTTTAGGACTTTTTTTCCTGCTGGCACGCCCAAAGCCGACGGCCGAGAGCTGGTTTAGACCAACCCGTGTAATACAATTCTAAATTCGCTGCCGGCAATCAACCGCCCTGCAGCGTACGCATGAAGGTTATCGCCGAACCAGCCGCAGCCAAATCCTCTCTCCCATCTTACTTGGCGGAAGTGCGCGGCGGCCTGCCGCTTTCGCGCGAGATGGCCATCGAACTCCTGCACGCTGATGAGGATCTCAACCCCGAGTTGCTGCGCGCGGCCGTGACCTTAAAGGAGCGCTTTAAGCCGCACGCCATAACTTACTCGCGCAAAGTTTTTATTCCTCTTACCACTCTTTGCCGCGACTACTGCGGCTACTGCACCTTCCGCCGCGATCCCGGCCAGCCCGGGGCCCACACCATGTCGCCAGAAGAAGTACTGGCGGTGGCCAAGGCCGGTGAAGAACTGGGCTGCACCGAGGCGCTCTTCAGCCTGGGCGATAAGCCGGAACTGCTCTTCCCCGAGATGCGTCAGCGGCTGCGCAAGCTCGGTTACAACTCTACTCTTCACTATCTGGAGGCGATGTGCGAGCTGGTGCTGCGCGAAACCCGCCTGCTGCCGCACGCCAATCCCGGCCTGATGAGCGCGCAATGGCTGCAGCGCCTGGCGGCCTGCTCGCCCAGCCTCGGCCTGATGCTGGAAACTACCAGCCCAGCTCTGTTGTGCCCGGGCGCAGCGCACGACAACGCGCCTGATAAAGTTCCGGCCAAGCGCCTGCAAGTGCTGGAAGACGCCGGCAAGCTCGGGATTCCCTTCACTACCGGCCTGCTCATCGGCATCGGCGAAACGCCGGAAGACCGCGTTGACACTCTGCTCGCCATCCGCCAACTGCACCAACGCTACGGCCACATCCAGGAAGTAATCGTTCAGAATTTCCGGGTAAAGCCCGGCATTCCCATGCATAACTGGCCCGAGCCCAGCCATCGCGACATGCTGCGCACCCTGGCGGTGGCGCGCCTGCTGCTCGGCAACATAAATATCCAGGCGCCCCCCAACCTCACCGCTCCCAACTACGATTCGCTGCTGGACGCCGGCATCAACGATTGGGGCGGAGTTTCGCCGCTCACTCCCGATTTCATCAATCCGGAAGCGCCCTGGCCTCATCTGCAAGATTTGGAAGAGCGCACCCGCGCCCGAGGCTACGAGTTGAAGCAACGCCTGCCGGTCTACCCGGAATTCCTTGCTGCGGCGATGTCTGGCGGCTCAGCTCTGCTTTGCGACCGACTGGCCGCCATAGCCGACGACGAGGGCTACGCCCAGAGGGCTGCATGATTACGGTGCTCACCGGCGGTACCGGCGGCGCCAAGTTTGTGGACGGCCTGCGGCAGTTGCTGCCTCCCCGCGAAGTCACACTCATCGTCAACACCGGCGACGACCTGGAGTGGTGGGGCCTCCACGTCTCTCCCGACCTCGATTCCATTATGTATGTGTTGGCCGGCATGTTGAGCAAGGACCGCGGCTGGGGCGTTGACGGCGATACCTTCGAATGCGTGGAAGCCATGCGCCGCATGGGCGCTCCTGCATGGTTCAATGTCGGCGACCGCGACCTCGCCACGCACCTGATGCGCACGCAACTGCTGGCCTCTGGCTGCACCCTGACGCAAGCCACCGCGGAACTCGCGGTCGCGCTCGGCGTGCAGTCGCGCATTCTGCCCATGAGCGACGCCCAGGTGGAAACGCGCGTCGCGACGCCGGACCGCGAGCTCAGCTTTCAGGAATACTTCGTGCGCGAGCGCTACCGGCCGGAGGTGCGCGGCGTGCGCTTCGTGGGCGCAGAGCGGGCCACTCCAGCCCCAGGCGTGCTCGAGGCCATCAGCAGCGCGGAGGCGGTGGTGCTGGCGCCGAGTAATCCCATCACCAGCATTGGCCCCATACTGGCCGTGCCAGGAATTCGCGAGGCTCTGCGCGGAACAAAAGCGCCCGTGGCCGCCATCAGCCCCATTGTGGGTGGCACCGCCGTTTCCGGTCCGGCTGGCGCGCTGATGACCTCGCAACGCTTGCCTGTCTCGATTACCGGCGTAGCTCAGGCCTACGCCGGATTCCTCGACCTGCTGATTGTGGACGAGCGCGACACGGAAGCGGCACAGGCGCTGCGCCAGTCAGGCCTGCAAGTCCACTGCACCCAAACCATCATAAAGACGCCGGATGACAAGGCCGCGCTCGCCGCCAACGTCCTCGAACTCGTAACTCCTTCGGCGGCGCACGCCGGATAAGCTCATGATCCTCGTACCTGTAAAAAATCTCGAAAATGCCAAAGAGCGGCTCTCGCCTGTCCTCAGCCGACCGGAGCGGCTCGCCCTGGCGGAAGCCATGCTGCAGGACGTGCTCGAAGCTGTGGCTGGGGTCAACCATCACACGCGCGTGGGAGTGGTCAGCAGCGATCTCTTCGCCCTGACATTGGCGCAGCACCACGGATTCACCATCATTCCCGATCCCGCCAACCTGAGCGAAAGCGACGCCATCGCCCACGCCACTGAGCGCTGCATCGCGAGCGGCGACGACAGCACCCTGGTGATTCCCGGCGACATCCCGCTGGTTCAGCCCGACGATATTGAGCAGGTGCTGGCGGCGGCGCCCGCGCAAGGTTCAGTGCTGGTCCCGGGCTGGGACGGACGCGGCTCTAACGCCGTGTTCCGCCGCCCCGCCAATCTCTTCCCTCTTCGCTTCGGCAACGACAGTTTTCCGCCCCACTTGCGCGCCGCCCAAGCCACCGGCCAGCCCTGCATTGTGCTGCGCCTGCCCCGCATCGGCCTGGACGTGGACAATCCCGCCGACCTGGCCCAGCTGCTGGCTGCCGAGGGCAACACCCGGTCGCAGCAGCTTTTGCGCAGATGGAACCTCCAATCCCAGGCACTCGCCGCGCATGACTGAGACCTGCACGGAAATACGCGCCCTGCCCATTCGCTGCATCGGTGAGGTCCGCCCCGGCGACGATGTTGCCGCGCTGCTGCTTGCTGCACTGGCCCAGGCCGGGCAGCAACTGGCCGAAGGCGACGTGCTGGTCATCAAACACAAAATTATTTCTAAGGCCGAGGGGCGGATCGTTCGCCTGGATGAAGTGCAGCCATCGCGCCATGCCGCCGAGTGGGCGGCGCGCTACAAACTGGATCCGCGTGTGGTCGAGCTGGCCCTGCGGGAAAGCGCCCGCATTGTGCGCCAGGAAAATGGAATCCTCATCACCCAGACGCGGCATGGCCTGGTGTGCGCTAACAGCGGTGTGGACCTCTCCAACGTGGACGGCGGCAGGAGCGCGGTGTTGCTGCCCGAGGATCCCGACCGCTCCGCCGCTGAGTTGCGCCGCCGCCTGCAGGAGCGCCTGCGCCTCTCGCTCGCGGTCATCATCAGCGACAGCTTCGGCCGGCCCTGGCGCGAAGGCTTATCCGAAGTCGCCATTGGCGTGGCCGGCCTCGTGCCGCTGCACGATTATCGCGGCCAGCGCGACCCCCATGGCTACGGCTTGCACGCCAGCGTGGAGGCGGTGGCCGATGAGCTGGCTTGCGTCGCCGGGCTGGTCTGCGGCAAGCTGAATAACACGCCCGCGTGTATCATTCGTGGGTTCCACTTTGCCCCGGGAGAGGGACGAGCAACGCAGCTGGTCCGCCCGGCATCACGCGATTTGTTCCGCTAAAGGGGAAACGATGTCACGCCGTCTGACCGAATTTGAGCTGCAGCGCTTCCATGAGCAGCAGTGGGCGGAAGTTGCGCCCCGAGTCTCGCCTGCTGTTCGCGAAGCCCTGGAACGCGTGCTCGCCGGCTGCGATGGCGGCGTGCTCAGCCGCGAGCAGTGCCTGCTGCTGGCCAGCGCGGAAGGTGACGACCTTTTAGGCTTGCTGCTGGCCGCCGATGAATTGCGGCGAGCCCTGGTGGGCGACGTCGTCACTTATGTCGTGAACCGCAACATCAACTTCACCAACGTGTGCTTTGTAGGCTGCAAGTTTTGCGCCTTCAGCCGCGGCCCGCGGGAGTCCGACGCCTACTTCCTCAGCCTCGATCAGGTGGCTGCCAAAGCAGCCGAAGCCTGGGCCCTAGGCGCCACCGAGGTCTGCATTCAGGGAGGGCTGCCCCACGGCCTGCCGCCGTTCTATTATCGCGACATCCTGCTCGCGGTGAAGCGGGCTGTGCCCCGCCTGCACATCCACGCCTTTTCGCCCATGGAGATCGTTCACGGCATTGAACTCACCGGCATGAGCCTGCCCGACTATCTTTGCATGCTGCGCGATTCCGGCCTGGATACTCTGCCGGGCACGGCGGCGGAAATCCTGGACGACGACGTTCGCTTTGTCCTCTCCCGCAACAAGCTCTCTGTCCAGCAATGGTGCGAGGTGATCGCCACCGCCCATCGCTGCGGCATTCGCAGCACCTCCACCCTCATGTACGGCCACGTAGAGACTCCCGAGCACTGGGTCAACCAGCTGCTGCTGTTCCGGCAGATTCAGGGCGAGACCGGCGGCTTCACCGAGTTTGTGCCCCTTGGCTTTGTGCACCACAACACTCTGCTTTATCACCAGGGCATCGCTCGCCCGGGTCCCAGCCTGGCCGAGCACCTGAAGATTCACGCCCTGGCACGCATCCTGCTGGCGGGCGCTATCAACAACGTTCAGGTCTCGTGGGTAAAGCTAAACCGCAGCCTTTCGCAACTTTGTCTGCATGCGGGCGCCAACGATTATGGCGGCACGCTCATGGAAGAAAACATTTCCCGCGAAGCCGGTGCCACCGCGGGACAGTACACCAGCCCGCAGGAATTCGAGGCGCTCATTCGCCAAATTGGGCGCATTCCGGCGGAACGCAATACCACCTATACGAAAATCACACCACGGCCGGCCGCAAGCACGCCGGCAAACGTGCCGGCGCAGGTAGCTTCCGCATGAGCCGCAAAATCGCGGTGCTGGGAGGCACAGGCCCGGCGGGCAGAGGGCTGGCGCTGCGCTGGGCGCGTGCCGGCGAATCGGTCATCATTGGCTCGCGCGACGCGGCCCGCGCCCAAAAAACGGCCACTGAAATTGCAGCCCGCGCCGGCGTCGGAGCCAAAGTCGAAGGCATGGAGAACAGCGCCGCCTGCCAGGCCACCGACCTGCTCGTCCTCACGATTCCGTTTGAAGGTCACGCTCTGCTGCTGAAGCAACTGGAGCGGCACTTCCGCCCCGGCTCTGTACTGATTGACGCCACCGTGGCTCTTGCCGCCGCCGTGGGTGGTCGCCCTACGCGCACTCTCGGGGTGTGGCAAGGTTCGTGCGCCGAGCAAGCGGCCGAACTGGTACCCGAAGGAGTCACGGTGGCCGCCGCGTTTCACAACATTTCCGCTGATGTCTCTAACGGCGATGCGCCCATTGAATCCGACGTCATTGTGTGCAGCGACGACAAGCGCGCCCGCCAGATGGCTTCCGAGCTGGCGGAGAAAATTCCCGGCGTCCGCGCCGTGGATGGCGGCAAGCTGGAAAATTCGCGTATCCTGGAGCAGATTACCGCCCTGCTCATCGGCATCAATATCCGCTACAAGACGCACGCCACCGGCATTCGCATTACCGGCCTGCCAGCAAAAACCGGGAGTCAGTAGTCAGGAGTCGGCAGTCAAGAGTCGGCAGTACGCAGCAACTCTCGAGTACCGGCAGGCTTGCGCGAAAGCGAGTCTGGCTGCGAGAATCGCCGGGCGGGCAGCAGCCCATCTCGCAACCTTCATGGCGGCGGAGACACACCCCGATGTGGCTGTGGAGTTCCGCGATGTCTGCTATCGCCTTGATCATGGCGCCACCCTGCTCCACCACCTGAATCTGG
>DASSQB010000420.1:0-3162 GCA_035702725.1 Terriglobales bacterium
GCTGGAACTGGTGCTGGCCAATCATCCCCTGGACTGCCCGGTTTGCGATGCCGGCGGCGAGTGCGAACTGCAGGACATGACCTTCGCCTACGGCGCCGCTGAGTCCAAGCTCATTGACATCAAGAACCACAAGGACGAGCAGCAGTGGTCACCGGTGGTCTACTTCGACCGCCCGCGCTGCATCATGTGCTACCGCTGCGTCCGCGTCTGCGGCGAAGGCATGGATGTGTGGGCGCTGGGCATTGCCAACCGCGGCTCCGCCCAGCTCATCATGCCCAACCACTCCGACTACCTGGAGTGCGAAGAGTGCGGCATGTGCATTGATATCTGCCCCGTGGGCGCGCTCACCTCCGGCGCCTATCGCTACAAAACGCGTCCCTGGGAGATGAAGCACGTGGGCACCGTCTGCACTCACTGCGCCGATGGCTGCAAAACCACGCTGGGGGTGCGCCGCTCCCCTACCGGCATGCAGATTGTGCGCGGCGATAACCGCGATAAGAGCGGCATCAATGGCGACTTCCTCTGCGTCAAGGGCCGCTATGCCTTCGATTTTGCCAGCCACGACGATCGCATCACGCAGCCGCTCATTCGTAAGGATGGGCGCCACGTGCCCGCCACTTATGACCAGGCCTATGAACACATTGCCCTGCGGTTGAAGGAAATTCGCGAGCAGCACGGCGGGCAAGCCATCGGCGTGATCGGCTCCACCCGCACCAGCAACGAAGAAAATTACCTGCTGCAGAAGTTTGCCCGTGCGGTGCTGGGCACCAACAACATTGACCACCACCGCACCGCCGACTTTCCTGCTTTTGCCGGCGCGCTGGCGGGCAAAAAGGATGCCACCGCCAGCATGCGCGATATCTTCAACGCGCCCGCGATTCTGCTCGTCGGCAACGACCCCACCGAGCAGCACCCTCTTCTGGCCTGGCAAATCCGGAACAACGTGCGCCTGCACCGCGCTCGACTTTACGTGGTGAATTCTTCGCCCATCAAGCTGCGTCGGCAGGCGGCGAGCTTTACCCAGATTCCGGCCGGCAGTGAGCCGCAACTGGCCGCTTTCCTGGCCGGCGACGACTCCGCCGCCGACGCGTTGGCTTCGGGCGAGACCACGCGCGAAGCGCTCACCGCTCTGCGTGACAGGCTGCGCGGCGAGCAGAACTTGGTCATCATCTTCGGTTCCGAACTGCGCGGCCGCGACATCGAATCGCTCGTCCGCTTCGGCTCCGCCATCCCCAGCCCCAAGTTCGTTTGTCTGGGCGATTACGCCAACTCACGGGGCGCCGCCGACATGGGCCTTTATCCCGACCTGCTGCCCGGCTACGTGCCTCTGGGCTCGGGCACGCGCTTTCAGGCGGAGTGGGGCGCGCCCCTGCCCACCGAGCCCGGCCTGAACCTGCTGCAGATGGTCGAAGCGGCCAAGGCTGACCGCCTGAAGGCGCTCTACATCGTGGGCGCCAATCCCGTAGCCCGCTTCAACCTTGATCCCTTCGCCCTGGCAAAGACTTTCACCGTCGTTCACGACATGTTCCTGACCGAAACGGCACTGCTGGCGGAAGTAATCCTGCCCGCCGCCAACGCCTACGAGAAGTCCGGCACCTTCACCAACACCTGCGGCGACTTGCAGCTACTGAAGAAAGCCGGCGACATCACCACGGTCAAGAGCGACTTTGAGATGCTGCTGCGCGTGGCCGATCGCATGGGGTTCGACCCGCATCAGCTGGTTCCCTTCCGCCAGCCCGAACGCGCCGACCTGGGGCAATCGCGGGGCGTGCAATCCGGCGAGGCCGATCGTCATGCAGTGTGGCTGGAGGCGCACGGGTTTGAGCCCAAGCTCAGCCCCTTCGATCCCATCGCCATGCTCGACGAAATTCAGCGCCTGGTGCCGGGTTACGACGTTTCGCGAGTTGAGTTGCTGGCCGGCAACGATCAGCACACCACCGTGGAGGAAGGTGTGGCCGGTTCCACCGCCAGCCAGCCGGAGCTGATTGTGCCGGCGAATGACACGCTGTTTACCTCCGGCACGCTGGGCCGCTACTCGCGGGCGCTGAACTCGGTGATTGAGAACCCGCGCCGCGTTCCTGTGGAGAAGGCGGATAAAGAAGCGCTGGTGTAGCAGTTTCAAGTTTTCAGAATTTCAAGGTTTCACAGGTTTCGCGAGCAGCCACGCCTTCGGCTCTCTGTTGCCTCGGCTCGGTCTGACTTGCAGAGTAGCCGAAGACCGAAGGCAAGGATAGGGGGAGAGACCGTGCTTGCAACGTCTCGCCTTGCGCAGCAAGGGCGTCATCCTGAGGACCTTCAGGTCCGAAGGATCTCGCGTGCCGTGCCACGAAGCTGGGGAGACGTAACAAGTTATGTCTCTACTGAGGAGTCGCTTAGTCAAAGGCCGAAGGCCGAGGGCAGGGTTTTCGAAACTTTGAAACCTTGAAACTTTGAAACCTGGCTGTAAGAAATTCCATAGGAATCCGCGTTGAGCTTAGGCACCTACGTCATCGTCTCCGTCATCAAGATCGTGATCGCGCTGGTGGTGTTGCTCACCGGCGTGGCCTACACGGTCTGGCTGGAGCGCAAGCTGGTGGGCCGCATCCAGAACCGCTGGGGCCCCACCCGCGTCGGTCCCTTCGGCCTGCTGCAACCGCTAGCCGACGGCGCCAAGTTCCTGTTCAAGGAAGACATCACGCCGCCGCACGTCTATAAGCCGCTCTACATCGCGGCTCCCATGATCGCCATGATGTTCGCCGTGACCTCCATGGCGGTCATCCCCATCGGCGGCTGGGTCACGGTAGGCCGCATCCACACGCCGCTGCAGGTTACTGACGTCAATATCGGCTTGCTCATTATCTTGGGCCTGACCTCCATCGGCGTCTACGGCATCGCCCTGGCGGGCTGGTCCTCCAACAGCAAGTATTCTCTGCTGGGTGGACTGCGGGCCTCCGCGCAGATGGTCAGCTATGAAGTCGCCCTCGGGCTCTCCCTCGTCGGCGTGCTGATTCTTTCCGGCACCTTCAGCCTGCGCGGCATCGTGGACGCCCAGGCCGGGACCTGGTGGGGCTGGCTGCCCAGGTGGAATTTCTTCCAGGGCCAGTTTGTCGCCTTCTTCATTTATCTGATGGCAGCTTTCGCGGAAACTAACCGCATCCCCTTCGATTTGCCGGAAGCGGAAAC
>DASSQB010000421.1:0-11617 GCA_035702725.1 Terriglobales bacterium
CAATCAGCATCAGATGGGGATCATGCTTCAATCCCTCGGCTTGCAGTTCCATGGTACGCCGGTCCTGCTCCACGAACTTGGCAAACACGAATTTGAGCAGTTCAGGGCCGAAGGGCAGCCAGCGGAAGATGTTCCAGGCGGCGACCACGTCGATGCGGCAGTGGGTGCGAGCGATTGGGGTGACTGTCGTCAGGCTGGAGAACCAGTACTTCCCTGCCCGGATAGTCTCGGAGCGCAGGTTGGGCAGCACAAAATCAATGGTGGTCGTGACGGCGTCGGCATCGCTGTAAAAGCGCAGCAGCTTGTAAGGCGCGCTGTTGGAGGAGGGCGTGTGCGCGCTCATGCGGAAGCCATTGGGAATGGGTTCAAACGCCTTCTCCTTCTCGTGGATGCTGTGGCGGGAACGCCACCACCAGGCCTGGTGCACGAAGGGGCCATGCGCCGGGTCCATCAGCCCGATGATGCCGTGGTCCACATTGACGGGCATTTCCGCGCTCAGATAAGCCAGCTTGTAACTGTCTGAAAACGTGGGCACCCGGGGTGCCGACACAGGCGGCTCTGCCTTGCTGGTAGCACCGGCGCCGGGCGGACCGGGCTCGGGGACAAATACCCAGATATAGTCGTCTTGCTCGGCGCAGGCCAAAGCACCTGCGTAAATGCGGTCCACGCGGAGCTTCTGATCGGCCGTAAGCGATGGAATCAGCTGGCATTGCCCCGTGTGGGCATCAAATTTCCAGCCATGATAGCTGCACTCCACTTGCCGGCCATCAAAACTGCCGCAGGAAAGGGGCATGCCGCGATGGGGGCAGGCATCGCGCAGGGCGAAGGCGCGGCCTTGGGCGTCGCGGCCGACGACCAGCGGGATCTCCAGCAGCATGGCCTTTTGCAGGCGATTGTGACGCACGCTCTCACTGGGCAAGGCGCGATACCAGAAGCCAAACAGCATTTCCGAGTCCGGCGCCTGGCGCTGGGGAGGGGCTAGGGAGTTCATGGAGAAGCTTTTTGAATTCTAATTGAGTAATTTGTAATTTAGCACTCAGCAGTCAGCGCTCAGCACTCAGCCCCTGGACAGGGGTTTCGCTCGCAAGACCAAAGTCAACCGTCGGAATGCTGAGTGCTGAAGGCGGAATGCGCGTCGCAGAATGCCCATCGCTAATGACAAGTCCCATAATGCCAAGACAGTTAACCGCCTGCACCGCAGTCACTTAGCTCTATTACTTTGGTGGTTCTAAGGCCCCTCCGGCAGATTGTTTGGCCCCGGAGGCAGCCCTATAATTGACTTACTCTGGTGAATCTCCGTCAGGCTGAGGGTAGGTAAGCGAAGGAGTGTGTTTCCTCGCGGAAGCCTTACCCGATAATGTGCCAGCGCCTGCATTTCGTCCTGATGGCAGTTCCCGCAATCGCGATCTCCTTTCTTTTCACCACGCCATCAGTGCAGGCCGGCACCGGTCCCGACTCCTCCTCGAGCGCTGGCGAAATCGTCGGAGTGCAACGCAACGGTCGCACGGTGTACGAAAATGACGTTGCCACGCCGGTAAGGCGGACGGCGCCGCGCTCACAGGCCAGCGCGCCCACGGGCTCCCGCCTGATGTACTGGAGCACAACCGAACACCGGTGGAAGCCGGTACCGCCAGCCAGCCACTACTCCATGCGGGCGGCACGTTCGGCGGCGGCAGAAGTTCGCAGCATGCTGAACGCGGCGCCAGCGCCAAAAGCCTCCACGGCGGGGGAAGTTGCCGCACCTGCGGACATCAACGCCGCCATTGAGCAGGCCGCCGCGCGCCATAACGTGGACCCCAACCTGGTACGCGCGGTCATCAAGGTGGAGTCCAACTTCAACCCGCATGCCGTATCGCGCACGGGGGCCATGGGACTGATGCAGCTTATGCCGGTAACGGCACGGCAGCTCAACGTCACCAACCCGTTCGATCCGGAGCAAAACGTGGATGCGGGAGTGCGCCACCTGAGGCACCTGCTGGACGACTTCGGCGGCGACGTGCGGCTCACGCTGGCGGCTTACAACGCCGGAGTGGGCGCGGTGATGCGCAATTCGGGCGTGCCACCGTACTCGGAAACACGCAATTACGTGAAAAAGATCACCCGCTTGTACTGGAGCCGCAAGTCGGGCTCGGGAGCGGGGATGTTCGTCGTGCCCAACCGGGATCCGGTGCGCGTATATCGCGACGCGCAGGGCGTGATCACCATGACTAACACCGACTAAGTGGCAGTTCGGTGCAGCGGTAGCGGGAACGGGCAAACAAATTGAACCAGATACTCCCAGGTCAGGCGCAATTGTGTGCCGCTGTGTTGTTGGCATCAACTTTAGCGTTACCAGCGGCAGCCCAAACGCACAAGGCACAGCCAGCGCAGACGCAGTTCGCGCGGGCAGAAAAATCAAAGGACAGTCTTCACGGTCGGCAGGCGGAAAATCGCACACGCCGGGATTATCAGCGCGTAATCACAGCCTACCGCCGCGTCTATTATCTGGACCCAGGCTCCACCAAGGCGCCTGCCAGCGTGCTGGCAGTGGCCGAACTGCTGGCGGAGGCGGGGCGCCAGTTCGATGACGCCAAAATGCTGCACGCCGCTGTTGGGCAATACAAATTCCTGCTGCGCGAGTATCCAGGCTATCGCTATCGCGGCAACGCCCTGTTCGCGATGGCGCAGGTCTACAAGGACGATCTGAATCAGCCGACGCAGGCCAAGGCGATTTTCCAGCAGTTCCTTAAGGAATATCCTCACAGCAGCCGAGCGGACGAAGCACGGCAAGCGCTGGCCAGAAGCAAGCCCGCCCGCAAGCCGGCTCCGGCCGAAGCCGCAAAAACGCCTCTCCCAGCGCCCAACAGCGACGCCGACCTGACGCTGGTGAAGGGGATCCGTTACTGGTCCACGCCCGACTACTCCCGGGTGGCAGTGGACCTAAACAGCGACATCACCTTCCATTCCGAGCGCCTGCGCGACCCGGACCGCGTTATCTTCGATTTGCACTGGACGCGGCTGGCGCCGTCTTTGACCGACAAAAGCATCAATTCCAAGAACGGTTTGCTGAAGAAGGTTCGCATCTCCGAAAATCGGCCCGGAGATACGCGGTTGGTTCTGGAGGTAAACGATCTCGCCAATTATTCCGCATTCCTTCTTCCCAATCCCGACCGGTTGATCATTGACATGCATGGCCGCGAGGCGAGCGCGGCGACGTTGCGGAAACCATCGTCCGAAGTTGGAAACAGTGTGCGGTCACCAAGCGGATCCAAAGGGTCTATTTCGGTAACAACTTCGGTTACAGGCACGAGAACAAAGGCGGCTGGACCCAGAATTATCAGCGACGATGAGGACGATAATTCCACCGGCGAGCGAGCCGCGTCCCGGCGCTCTGACGTGTTGCCGCCCTCGGCAAAGCGGCCATCCCGGGTAGTTATCAGCGAGGGTGGGGACGAGGCGCAAGCGCGGGAGGCACGTCCAACCTCCAGCGGCGACCGATCGCTGATCCGTGCGCTGGGCCTGAAAATCGGCAAGATCGTGATAGACCCTGGGCACGGCGGGCACGATACCGGCACCATTGGGCCGCACGGCCTGGAAGAAAAAGACCTTGTGCTCGACGTCTCTCTGCGCCTGGGGAAATTGCTGCAGCAGCGACTGGGGGCGGATGTGGTGTACACGCGGGATGACGATACCTTCGTTCCCCTGGAAACGCGCACGGCCATCGCCAACCAGGCAGAGGCCGATTTATTTGTCTCCGTACACGCCAATTCCAGCCACAATCCCGAATCCCGCGGCGTCGAGACCTATTACCTGAATTTCACCACTTCCAGCGATGCGCTGGAGGTGGCGGCACGGGAGAACGCGGTCTCCGATCAATCCATTCATCAACTGCAGCAACTGGTGAAGAACATCGCGCTGCAGGAGAAGGTGGAAGAATCGCGGGAATTCGCGACCGACGTTCAGCATGCCCTGTATACGGGATTAGTGCTAACCACTCCCGCCATTCACAACCGCGGAGTAAAGAAGGCGCCGTTCGTGGTGCTGATCGGGGCCAAAATGCCTTCTATCCTGGCGGAGATATCCTTCGTCAGCAATCCCCAAGACGAGCGCAAACTGCACAGCCCCGCCTACCGGCAGCGCATTGCCCTGGCGCTATATCGCGGTATCGCCCGCTATGCCAGTGGCTTAAGCGGAATTAAGGTGGCCAGCAGCGTGGCTCAGGGCGACGGGCAGTAAGCCGGGAAGTAGAAACTTCCGGCTGCCGGGCGTAGTCTAATTAGAGCAGGGGTTTTCTCGCCGGATGAAGAAATTAGCCATTGTTGTAGCTTTTTGCCTTGTCAGCCTGGGGGGTGCTTGGGCCGCACCCGCGGCCGGCAGCACAATGTTCCTGCCCACGGAATTTGCCGGCTGGCGCCTCTCAGCCCCGCCGACAGTCAGCACGGAGGCAACTAAAGCCGATCCCGCCTTTGCTCCTCTGCTCAAGGAGTATGGTTTCCGCGAGATGGAGCAAGCTACCTATGTGCGAGATGACCGCGTGATGAAGGTGAAGGCCGCGCGCTTTTCCGATGCCAGCGGCGCCTTTGGCGCTTTCAGCTTCTATAAGCAGCCGGAGATGGCGACGGAAAATATCGGCGACCAGGCAGCTTCGAACAACGGGCGGGTGCTGTTTGTGCGCGGCAACATTGTGGTGGATGCCGTGCTCGACCGCGTGACCGTGATGTCGGCGGCAGAGTTGCGTGATCTGGCCGCCTCGCTGCCCTTGCCTACAGGTAACGCCCGCGACCTGCCTCCAGTGCTGGGCTACCTTCCGAAGCAGGCTCGCCGCGCCAACTCGGTTCGCTACTTCATGGGAGCGGTGGGATTGGGTGATGTTGCCACTCCGATTTCGCCGGAGGTGGTGGATTTCGGCAAGGGCGCGGAAGTAGCGATGGCGCAATATGCGACTTCTGCGGGTTCCCACGGTGATGGCACGCTGATGGTGATTTCCTATCCGACCCCACAGATTGCTGCTGAGCGCGCCAAGACAATTGAGGCTGTGTTGCACACCACGTCGCAAGCGGAGAACCCCGCTAGCCGCGTGAAGCGCAGCGGGCCTTTGGTGGTCTTGGTTTCCGGCCAGGTCTCCAATGGCGATGCCAAGTCCCTGCTGGACCAAGTGAACTACGATGCCGACGTTACCTGGAACCAGAATACGTTTTTCAGCAAGCGCGACAACATCGGCAACTTGTTGGTGGGTGTGATTCTTCTGGTCGCCATCCTTATGGGGTTCGCGTTGGTAGCGGGTTTGCTGTTTGGGGGATTCCGGTTGCTGATGAAGCGCCTGTTCCCTGACCGGATTTTCGATCGGTCCAAGGATGTGGAAATCATCAGCCTGAAGCTGAGCGACTGGCGCTAGCCCTAGTTAAACCCATGAAAACCTTGCGGTTAGGCGATGCCGCACAAGGGCGGTTGGTCCATTTTCGCCATTTTTATGCTTCTGGTGCGACCAATCACATTATTTGTAAGTAGTTGAAAAATAAAGCGGTTATTCTGGAAAAAAATCTTGACACCCCGCTTTGGCGACTCATAAGATTTCGCCAGAAAGTTTTGACGGTTTTGAACTCCGTTAGAACTATTCTCCCTTGAACAAAAGGCTGCCTGCGCTGCCAGGCGGCCTTTTGGATTTTTGGGCGACAAACTGCAGTGGAAGGATGCTCGCACTCCGCTGGCTGGCCTCGTGGCAATGCACGCCAGATGCTTCGGCGCTAAAGCGCCTCAGTATGACGCCTTGTGAAGTCTCGCGCCACGACGTTCAACACGAGCTTCCAAATAGTTTTCGGTACCGCATATTCTTGCCGCCAACGTAATTCTGAGGATTATCGGCCGCGGGCGTACCAGACAGAGCCGGGAGTGTTCCAGTTCAGCCCTTCACCCCAGACAACGTGGGTGCGGCCCAGATCGTCAATGGCCATCTGGAAATAATCGCCGAAGGGAAAACTAAAGCCGGCAAGAGAGATGTAGCTGTAGCCGGCCACGTAGGAAGAGATCCGCGATTCATCGGACCAGGAGGCGCCGCCGTTGGTGGAACTGCGGTAGAAGGTGTTCCAGAGAGGAGCCGAACGAGTGTCCATCCAGGAGATGCGCACGTCACCAGCAACACCAGCCACGATGGCAGGAAAGGCGTGCTCGACGCCGAGTGGCGCGGAAGAGACGTCCTGCCTCGCGCTCCAGGAGGCGCCGCCAGTGGTGGAGGAAGCAAAGTAGATGCGCTCGGCAGCGCCAGCCTGACGACCGCTATTCCACAGCGCGTAAAGCGTGCCCGCTGCGTCAGAAGTCAGAGCCATCTGAGCACCCAGGAAAGCCCAGCCGCATTTGTGATCGGAGCAACTGGGGGGGGCGGTGGAAGAATCGAGCAGAGTGGTCTGCCACGTGGCGCCGCCATCGCTCGACTTGCTTAAGTAGAGATTTACCGGGCCGCTGAGACCCTCACGCTGCCGAAATCCCGCCCAGGCAAAATAAACATTTCCAGCCAAGTCAATGGTTGCGCCGCCGGCCGTGACCCAGCGCAGCCTGGGATTATTGTTGAGGAGGGCGGCAGAGAAGGTCTGACCTCCATTGTGAGAAACGGACACCCAGAGATGCTGCGCCTGGCTATAAGCTACATAGACGTCATTGCCGCGCACGGCCAGGACATCCTTATCCACGCCGTGGGCGATGCGGTTGGCCACCACCAGGGACCAGGTTTGGCCGAAATCGGTTGACTTGGCCACGACCGTGCTGCTCTTCGAGTTCTGCAGCCAGGAAGCGTAGAGGGTGCGGCGGTCGAGAGGATCAACAGCAAGCTGGGGATCGTACTGGCCGTCGCCGGCCGGCGCGAGCACGCGCGGCGCTGACCAACTCAGGCCGCGATCGCTGCTCACCTGCAGAATCATGCTGGGGCTGGGACATGTGGGGCAGCCGGGCACCAAACCATACTGGGGATACAGGAGGTAAACGTGACCGAAGCCATCGGCGGCTACAGCGGGCTCCCACTGATCGCCAACGCTATAACCGAGCCGTTCCTGGGCAGTAAAGTTGCCGGCAGCCTGCGCAGTGTTGGCCGCCAGCAGCAATCCTGCGAGGACGAGACCAAAATGGAGTCTGGTGGGTGTCCAGAAACGCAAACACATCCTCCCGGACCGCAGGGGGGAGCAGGAAGAACTACGGGAATGCGGCCGCGGCTTCTCTCAAACTATACCAGTGTTGGACCCGTATATACACGGAAAAGCAGCCATTTGTGAGCATTTCCGGGCCGGAGTGGGAAGAAAAGCTGTTCAAAGGTACATGACTGCCGGGGACGGGCGATGCCCAAGAGTTCGCCTGAACCCATTACCACTGCCGGGCCACAACGGCAACAATGCGCGCAAGGGCGTCCACATCGTGCGTGTCTACCACCTCGCCGGGAGAATGGGAGTAGCGCAACGGCCAGCCCAAGGCGACGTCGGTGGATCCGTAACGCAGAAACGCGGCGCCGTCGTTGCCCCCGCCGGTCACACCGTACTGCGCGGGAATGCCCTGGGCGCGTGCCAGGGCCACCAGTTTTTCCACTAACTTGCGCGGCACGACGTTGGAATTGTCCACGGCACGCACGACGAAGCCCTCGCCCACTTTGGCGTCGGCAAAGCGGGTGAATTCCAGCGGCGAGTCGGAACTGACGAAAGTGTCCACCGCGAAAACGTAATTGGGAACACGGCCTTCCGCGGCCATGCTCTTGGCTACGGCCGCCGCGCCCACCAGGCCCAATTCTTCCCCGGTGGACCAGACAAAGGTGACATCGCGGCCGCTGGGGCGCGGCCCCAGAGCCCATGTAGCAGCCACCAGCGCCGTGCAGCCGAGACGGTCGTCAAAACTGCGGGCGTTCACGCGTGTGCCCAGCAAATGGCGATATTTTTTGGGAATGGTGACAAAATCTCCGGACTTGATGCCCAACTCCGCCACTTGTTGGGGATTGGCTGCGCCTACATCCATACGGTAGGTCGCGGTGCGCGATTCGGGCGGCCAATGAAAGCCGGGCTGCTCCCAGCCGTGGGGAAGTTCCATCACGCCGGGGCGAATGCCGGTAGCCGTGTGCACGAAGCCAGCGTGGCCCAGGAAGAATGGCGGCAAGCCGCCGCCTTTGTCTTCCAATTCGAGAGTGCCGTCGGGCAGGATGGAATGGACTTCATAGCCGATTTCGTCCTGGTGGGCGACAACCACGATGCGCGGTCCATTGCCGGGCCAGTGCAGGATGAGATTGCCGCTGGCATCCGTCTGCGGCTTGGCCCAAGCGGGAAGCAGGCGGGCGATGGCTTCGCGCACGCGAGTCTCGTGGTCGCTCACGCCATAAGTCTCGACCAAATCACTGAGAATAGTTTCCGGCGTAGGTGCGGCGGTGGGCCGGGACGGTAACGGCGTTTGGGCTAGCGGTGCAGCATTAGGAATCTTGAGCGGACTGGCTTCGCCCTGAAGATAGGTTTCCAACAACGCGACCAGTTGGCTGACGTCGTGAGCATCAAGAAATTCTCCCGGCGTCGAAGGCCAGGCGGTGGCCACTCCCAGGTGTACCCAGCGCGGGGGCAGAGGCGGCTGTGGTAGATAACCGCGCGGCAGAAGAGGCGCCGAATAGTCGGTGACCAGGGGAATGTTGTTCTGGCGGGCAAGCTGCGTCAGTTCCGAGGCGAGCGGAGATTCCTTTTGCTCCGGTGTTTCGGCGATGAGCACGCCGCTGCCCGGTTTTTGCGTGGGTCCGGGAATTTCCTTGCCGACGCCTGGAGGTCCAGGCGACGCCGGTCCGCGGGTCAGGCGGCCCACGTAGAGCAGTTCGTCGGGCTTGACCTCATCCAGCAATCGCTGCAAACCACGCGCGCCGGTCCATTGTTGGGTTAGGAATGCGACAGTCAGGCGGCCACCCAGTCTTTGAGGATCGAGCGCGCGCAGCACTTCGACCAAAGCAGCAGCGCCAAAGCGGTCTCCGATGGCGGGCGCAGCCCACTTGCCGAAACCCATCTGGTAAAGCGTGCGGTCAATAGCCAGGGGGCTGAGGACGTCGGCCGCAGCGCTGCGCACCTGCGCGGCAGAGCTAGCGCCGATATCCACGTACATGTTTTCAATGTCGTCGAGATCAGGAGGATGTGAGCGGCCAGGCTGCAGGTGCACGGACGGTCCCGCAACCACACCATCAATCCACTTGCCCTGAGCTGTGTGAATACGCACTGGCTGGGCTGAGTAGAGTTCGTTGAACAGCGGCAGCACGCCGAACTGCGGCAGGCGCTGCAGGCGCAGGTAGCCTTGCGCAGTAATGTCGCTAACAACGTAGCCGGGTTCGTCAATAGGCGCCACCAGCAGACGGTTAAGCGCGCCGCTGCCGACAGTAATAACCACGTCACCCAAGCTGTCCACTTTAGGAGAATATGCCGCCAGTTCTTGTGCGATGGCGTGCGACAGGTCCTGCTCGTACCCGGGAACAGCAGGCGTTTGCACGAACTGCTGCATGTCGGAGAGGAGGTTGCCGGGCACACGTCTGTCGGCAGCGGCGACGATGACAGGTGTAACACAGAAAATGCCGATCAGCACAACGCTCAGGCGGAGAGACAGTAGTTTGTTCATAGCGACAATTCAGAAGTGAAGAAGGTAGTCGTTCTGGGGGCGGGAAGCAAGCGTGGTGGGCCCCTTGGGCGCCCGAAAATAATATCGCGCTGCGATGCGTTTGATATAATTTGCCGCCTTCTCGGGAGCCATCCGTGAAAAGCATGCGCTTCTTTACAATTCTCTTCCTTTGCTGTGCGTGGCTGGCGTCAATCGGCGCGGTTTGCGCGATGGATGCCGCAGCGCAATCCGCAGGCTCGCCCAACCGGCCCATCGTTATTAAGGGCGCAACCATTCTCACCATGACCCACGGGGCCATCACCAACGGCACCGTGGTGATTGAGAACGGGAAGATCGCCGAGGTAGGCAGCGGGATTCGCGTGCCCGCCAATGCTGAGGTCATCAATGCCGCAGGCGAATACGTGCTGCCCGGACTGGTGGACCCGCATTCGCACCTGGGCGTGTATGCGCTGCCGGAAATCAAGCCCAACTCCGACGGCAATGAGATGACTGGCGACATCGAAGCGCAGGTGCGCTCGGAAGACTCCATCAACACCGACGACCCCGAGATTGCGCGCGCCGTTTCCGGCGGCGTGACCGTAGTGCAGGTGCTGCCGGGGAGCGGCAACAACATTGGTGGCTGGGCAACCATCGTGAAGCTTAATGGTGGGCAGACGCTGGACGAAATCAAGTTTCAGGGTGCGCCTGCCAGCATGAAGTGGGCCTGGGGTGAGAACCCAAAGCGAGTATACGGAAGCAAGGACAAGGCGCCGTCCACGCTCATGGGCGAGGCCGCGGTAGTGCGCCAGCGCCTTTACGACGCCCAGAATTACGCTGCCAAGTGGAAGGCCTGGGAAGACGGCGGCAAGAAGGGCGCGCCACCCGAGCGCGACCTGCAACTGGAGGCACTAGCCGACGTGCTGGCGGGCAAGGTGCGGCTCAACATCCATTCGTACCAAGTGAACCATTTCGAGACGCTGTTCCGCATTGCCGATGAGTTCCACTTTCACATTGCCGCCCTGCACCATGCGCTTGACGCCTACATGATTGCACCCGAGATTGCACGACGCCACATCGGCGTAGTGACATTCGCTGATGCCTGGGGCTTCAAGGTGGAGGGCTGGGACGCTATTCCGCAGAACGCTTACATCTTGTGGAAGGAAGGCGTGCTGGTTAGCCTGCACACCGACAACCCGGTGATTGAGGAGCGCGATTACATCGAACAGGCCTCCATCATCAATCATTACGGCATGCCGGACGAGGCAGCGCTGCAGGCGGTGACCATCAACCCAGCGAAGATTCTGGGGATTGATAACCGCGTGGGTTCCATTGACGTGGGTAAAGATGCTGACCTGACGATTTGGAATGGGAATCCGCTGGAGCTGACCTCGAAAGCTGACGAGGTCTTCATTGACGGCAAGGCGGTGTACACGCGTAAAGACGGCTTCCTCCCGTGGAAGGGGAGGCCGGCTACGCTGGTGCCATAAACCCAGGTTTCAAGGTTTCGAGTTTCGAGTTTCGGGAGATAGACATGGGCGACAGACGGGCTGCGGCAATAGTCACGACAATCCTGCTTATCGCTGCGTGGCCGGCCGTGGCACAGAACACCATTGCCATCACCGGCGGGCGTGTGCTCACCATCAGCCATGGCGTGATTGAGAACGGCACGGTGCTGGTCGAGAATGGCAAAATCGCGGCGGTCGGCCAGAACGTGAAGGTGCCGCGCGGGGCGCAGGTGATTGACGCGCGCGGCAAGGTAGTGATGCCGGGCCTGTTCGACGCCGGTGACAAGCTGGGCACGGTGGAGATTCCCGCGCTGCAGATCACCGTGGATTCCACCGAGTACACCGAGCCGTTGCAGCCTCAGCTGCGAGTGCTGGATGCTCTGAACCCTGCGAGTGAAAACATACTGGTCAGCCGGGCAGCGGGCATAACCAACGCACTTTCCACGCCGGCGGACGGCAACCTGGTCGGGGGCCAGAGCGCCGTGATTCAGCTCGATGGCGATACCGTAGACGCGATGGTAGTGAAGTCACCGGCCGCTTTGCACATCAGC
>DASSQB010000422.1:0-5676 GCA_035702725.1 Terriglobales bacterium
AGCGCAGCGCTTCCACCGGGTCCAGCCGCGCCGCCTTCCAGGCGGGATAGATTCCAAACACCAGGCCGACGCTCATGGACATCACCACGCCCAGAATTACGCCCCAGGCGGGCACCACCGAAGGCAGGCTGGGCAGCAGCACGTTGATGAGCAGGCTGATCCCTACCCCCAGCAAGACGCCGATGATTCCCCCGGAACCGGTTAGAGCCACAGCTTCGGTCAGGAACTGGCGCACGATGTCGCGGCGCCGGGCGCCAATGGCTTTGCGCACACCGATTTCCCGGGTGCGCTCCGTCACCGACATCAGCATGATGTTCATCACCCCCACGCCGCCCACCAGCAGGCCAATGGAGCTGATCACCACTGTCACCAGTGCGATGGCGCCGGTGATCTGCCGCAGTTGGTTGGCAACTTCCTCGGAACTGGTAATGCCGAAGTTGTCGGGCTTATCGTAGGGCACCCGCCGGCGACGCCGCAGCAGCCCGCGAACCTCATCTTCGGCGGCTGCCTTCTGCCCTTCATAGGCCTCGGCGCCAATGAACACCTCGTCGTCATTGGGATTGTGCTTCTCGTAGGTGCGGTAAGGCACCAGCACCACCTGGTCGGCCGATTCGTCGCGCAGAAACAGGCTTTTGCGTTTTTGCAACACGCCAATGACACGGTAAGGCGTGTCGGCCACCAGAATGGTCTTGCCGATGGGGTCTTCGTGGCGGAAAAAGGCGTCGCCCAGGTCGTAGCCGATCACCACCACGTCGGCGCGGTGGAGGTCCTCAGCCTCGGTGAAGAACCGTCCCTGCCGGATGTGCGCGTTATAAACCTCCTGGTACGACGGCGTCGCCCCCGAGTACTGGATGTTGAACGCCTCGTGGTGGCCGTAGCGCGCGCTTACCAGCTTCTGCGGCCCGAAATTGTATACGCGCGGGAATAACTGCGCGGCCACCGTTTTCACTGCCGCGCACTCGGCGGCGATGGCGCTGGCATCGTCGTAGGTCAGCGGCTTGCGCGTGCGCTCTTCCTCGCTCAGGCGCCCGCCCGGATGGATGCCGGGATTCCACTTGAAAATAAACAGGGTCTGCGTTCCGTAATCGTTCAGGAAGTCGCGCACCTGCCGGTCCATGCCCACCATGATGGAAGCCACGCCGATGAGGGCGACGATGCCGATTACTACCCCCAGTACGGTGAGCAGCGACCGTGTTTTGTGCGTGCGCAGTGTTTCCAGCGCCATCAGCGCGTTTTCCCCCAGCTCAAAGCGCTTGTGCGGCCTGGCTGGCGCGAGTTGTGCCGTGGCCGTCTCAGTTCTCATAACGCAACGCCTCAATCGGGTTCAGTCGCGCCGCCTTGCGGGCCGGATAAATCCCGAAGAACAGCCCCACGGCCGTGGAGATGAGCAGGGAGGCAATCACCGCGGTCAGCGGCACGACCATGGGAATGCTGCTGGCAGCGCGCACCAGGGCGGAGAGCAAATAGGCCAGCACAATTCCAATCGCCCCTCCTAGCGCCGACATGAACGAAGCTTCCACCAGGAACTGCACCAGGATGTCTGCCCGACGAGCGCCGATGGATTTGCGCACGCCGATCTCCCGCGTGCGTTCGGTTACGCTGGCCAGCATTACATTCATGATCACCACCCCGCCGATCACCAGAAATACCGACACGATGCCCACCATCGAATCGGCAATCACGCTCGTCAGGTTGTGCCAGAGATCAAGTACGGTGGAGGAGGCGATGATGCCGAAGTTGTCGTCGTCCTCGGGCTGCAGGTGGTGGCGCGCCCGCATCAGCATGCGCGCTTCATCTTCCGTGCGCTCCATCCACTCCGGCGCGCGCGCCTGCACGTTGAGGTTCAGGCTCTGCTCGTCCTCGCCGTAGTATTTCAGGAACGTCTGGATGGGAATGTAAACGAACGCGTCCTGCGGCTCGCCCAGCACCGTGCCCAATGGCTTGGCCACTCCCACCACCTCGTACCAGCGTCCGTCCACCTGGATCTGCTTGTAGAGCGGGTCCTCTTTGGGAAACAGGTGCTTGACGATATCGGCCCCGATAAAGGCCACGGTGGTCCGGTGGTCGTTATCGCCGTTCGAAATGTAGCGCCCCGCCGCCACCTCCTCCACATCCATGTCAGCCAGGTTGGCAGTCACCCCGCGCACGCTTACCTGGTCCAGATTTTCCCGCCCCACTTTCACCTTGCCGTTGGTCCGTACTTCCGCACCCACGTCCTTGGCCAGGCGCATGTTGTCACGCAGATACTCATAGTCCTCCCAGGTGATGCGGCGGTTGCGCCGCACCGCGCGGGCAAATTCCTCGATGTCGGTAATGAAGCCGTACTTGTTCACCAGGAAGACATTGGAGCCCATATTGGCGATGCGCTGCGCAATGTAGGTGTTGATGCCGGAAATAAGCGCGATGACCACGATGAGGGTAGAAACCGAAAGAATGATGCCCAGCAGCATGAGCGCCGAGCGCAGTTTGTGGGAACGGATATTCTCCAGCGCCACGGCGGCAGATTCGCGCAGGAACAGATTGCGGCGGCGCAACATGCGGCAGGCTCCTCAGCCCCAGTTACGGCCAGTTTACCGCCTGTGCGATTTATTCACCACAGAGGTCACAGAGAGCACAGAGGATTATGAATTTAAGAATCGGCTCCCGGCCATCGTGTTCTTTGCCAGGAGGTGCAGTGCTGTACATCGCGGTGCTTGACTGAAAATCAATGGAGGATCGTTATCTTCAGACCTGAATTCCTCTGTGCTCTCCGTGTCCTCTGTGGTGAAAAAAGAAAGCTCAAAAGGCTACGAATGTTGAGGGTTCAGTTTCGCCGCCTGCTGCTCCCGGTAGCTGGCGCGCAGTTCGGCCACCACCTCCTGCGCCGCTTTGCGCGCCTCCTCGCCCTGATCGGTCGGAAACGATATGGCGCCCACGCGCGCGTGCCCGCCCCCGCCGTAGCGCTCGCACACCTTGGCCAGGTTGACCCGCGGCGGCACCGGCGACCAGGGATTGGAGCCCACCGCCACCTTGTTGCGGAAGTTGCTCTTACTTAGACCCACGCTGTAGACGCACTCGGGATAGAGATAATAGGGCACAAACTTGTTGTAGCCCTCGTAGTCGCCGTCGGTAACGTCGAAAAACACGGTTCCATCCTTGAACTCAATGCGCTGGCGCAGCACTTCGATGGATTTCTGATGCCGCTCCATCAGCGGCGGCAGCAGCGGCGCTACAAATGGTTCCTCCAGAATCTGCTCCAGCGACTCACTGGCCAGCAGTGGAATCAGGCGCACGATGAAGCCAGCCTCCTGCGCGGTCTCGATTACCATGGTCAGCTTCATGGCCGGCGCCTTCATCTCCACCGCCGACTTGGCGTCGGGGTAGAGAGCGCCGTCAATAATGTCGGCCCATTTCACCATGTCCGCCACCGGCCCCGTATCAAAACCAAAACGCTTCTCCGCCACCGTCGCAATGAACCGGGTGCAGGACTTGAAATCGGGATCGTAGAACTTGCGGTTGCTCTCGTCGTGCTCGAAGGCGGTCGCGTCCTCCGCGCTCAGGAAGGCGCTCTCGTGGTGGTCGAACCACCAGGTTATCTTGGGCGAAGGGGAATACTTGAAGTCCACGATGGCGTTTTCGTCGCCATCGAATTTTTCCTCGTCGAACAGCGACCCGGCCCGGTGCAGCAGCCCGCTGAACACAAATTCCACGTCAGCACGAATCCGTTCCCGGTAAAAGCGGGAAAAAAGGGCGGCGGAGCAGGCCCCATCGAAACAGCGGTCATGGTAGAAAACGCGTACGCGCAAGGGTCACCCGGTCCCGGAGCTCTGCCCTCTTCCAGGGCAGCAGCCGCCATAAGCAAAAGCAACTAGAATTGACATCTGGCGGCACTTCTGTCAAGCCGCCTTCCGTTTGTCCGTCAGCCTGGCAGTAGACCACCGCTATGTGCGTCAAGTTGGCCGGCAAACCATTCCGTGTGCGCCAGTTCGGCCGGTAAAGTTCGGTTGTGCGCCGGCTTGCCGGCAAACAACCGCCTGGCCTTTGGGTGGAGCAGCGCTTTAGCGCTGCATTCAACCGGAACAGCTTCTGCCGGCTTTAGCCGCTGAGGTGCTGTTGGCGGACGCTCGCGCATCCGCGAGAACATGTTGAGATGCGCAGTGAGGCGAGATGGACGCGCGTTGTGGAAAAAAAATAAAGGCGGAGCGCACCGCCCCGCCTGTTGCTGAAATTTTGATTGCCGGCTACCCGTTGGCCTGCTTCTCCGCCAAGTCGCCAATGAAGGGCAACTTCCACATTTGCCCCTGGTAGGCCTTCAGCAGGCAAACCACCCACAACACCAGAAATCCCAGCCCGATCAGCGGCCAGAGGACCAGCGTGAGCAGCCCTACCATCGGGATCATTCCGATAATGCTCATCACGATGCCCAGCGCAATCATGGCCACGCAGAGGAAAATATTCTGGAACGAGTGGAAGCGCACGAACCGGTTCCGGTTGTAAGGCTCTATCACCAGAAAAACAATGGACGGAATAATGGTGATGTAAGCCAGCAGCCCGGCCACATTATCCGTAAGCCCGCCGGCGGACGGTGCGGCTGCGGGAGCGGCTGCCGCCCCTCCCCCCACTGGCTGCGCTGCGCCGGTCCCACAAGAACTGCAGGTGACAGCGCCCTCGGCCATCGGCGCCCCACATGACGAGCAAAATCGCGGCATACTGCCCTCCTGAAACCCGAGATAGAAACGGTCTTTCCGAGCCCTTACTGCCCCTGGGATTCTTCCGATGGCGCGGACATTAGCAGAAACCCGGCTATAAGGCAACGTCGCGTTTCATGAACTGGGGCGGCTGGCGGCTTTCTTGCCGCATCTCTCGCACAACCCGTAGATCTGGAACGTGTGCCGGGTGGTCAGGTAGTGGTGCTTGCGGCCAATTTCCTGCTCCAGGCGGTCCACTTCGGGCGAGAAGAACTCCACCGAACTGCCGCATTCGGTGCATACCATGTGGTGATGGCTGCGCCGGTTGTACTGGTGCTCAAAGCGGGCAATGCCGTCGTGGAAGGCCACCTCGCTGGCCAGGCCGCACTCCGCCAGCAGCTTCAGCGTGCGGTAAACCGTGGTAAAGCCGATGCGCGGGTCTTTGCGCTTCACCAGGCGGTGCAGTTCATCCATGGAGAGGTGCTCGCGCGTCTCCAGGAAAGTGCGCAGAATGGTGTCGCGCTGGGCCGTATGTTTCAGGCCCACCCGCTTGAGGTGGTTGTGCAAAATCTGCTCCGCCTCCTGCATCATTTCGCGCGAGAGCAGAGGCTGATCGTCAATGCGCTTCTGCAGCATGAAGAAGTACGGGGGCGTGGGCCCGGGTTCAGGATAGCAAGGGCGGAGCTAATTGAAAATGAAATTCATTTTCAACTTGCCCCTCCTTTCCGTTGTTTCCTCAGCCTCCCTCGCCCTACAATCAGCTACTCTCCATGGCCACTCCTGAGATCGCTCTTCCCCAGGCAGGCACCGCCCGCCGAACCCTGCGCTGGCTGTTTCCCGTCGCGCTTCTGGCGGTGCTTCTCGCTGCCGCCCTGGCCGGCTGGCTGTATTACAAGGCCACTACTGCCCTTCCCCAGCTCGACGGCAGCCTGAGCGTGCCCGGCCTCTCGGCGCCCGTCGCTGTCACTCGCGACCAGCATGGCGTGCCCACCATCGAAGCCGCCAACAT
>DASSQB010000423.1:0-6629 GCA_035702725.1 Terriglobales bacterium
GTCATATAATCGAGTTGCTCCCCCAGGGCGCGCCGACTCCCGGGAACGTCCCCAAGTTCCACAAGCAGGCCAAGGATGGCGGCGGTTTCACAATTCGAACAAGGTGTAGTGGAATTGCGCACGGATGTGGGGCGTTTATACGTGTGCCCGAGGGGATGGCAGCGCCTGTATCTGCGCTGGACGTTCCGTAACTTCCATAGTCTGCCGCTGCAGATTCTCAACCGGCGGCAAAAACAGCTGATCGAAAACCTGAGCCGCAGCGCCATTCTGACGCCCGCGGAACATGTGCCGGTGAGCGCAGTGATCGGCATCGTGGAGAACATGACGGTGCTGGCGCTGCCTTCCACGGCGGAGATGACAGAAGCGGCGCCGGCAGTGAATCCTGCAGTGGCCGATGCCCGCCTGGCCGTCCTGCAGGGCAGAGCGGAAGAGACGATTTCGGAGTCCAGCGCTGCGCCCGTCGAAGGAGCACCGGCAAAGCCGGCGCCAGGACGGAGCCCAGTTGTTCCCGAGATTCCCCATGAGGTTACCGCAGAACATGCGGCCAGTGAGCCGGAGAAAAACAGCGAGCGTGATCTGGAAGCAGAACGCGACAACGGCGCACAGGACGGGAAGCGCAGGCCGTGGACGGCAACTTTCGCCGTGGCAGGCGCAGCCGCCGTGCTGCTGCTTGCTTTCTGGCTGGCTCCGCTGGTGAGATCGCCCCAACTGAGCATTGCGCCGGCGCCGGTCCCGCAAGCACCTCCGCTTCCGGCCGCCGCGGGCAAGGCAGCGGCTCCAGCCCGTGTCGCGCCGGTGAAGGGCGCCGCGCAGCCTGCAAACTTAGCGGCTCAAACCTCGCCTGCGGTTGCATCGCCAGCCGCAACCAGCCCGCAAGTGGCCAAGAGAACGGTTTCGGCCGCTGCATTAGCGTCAAACACTGCTGCGGCTCCGGATTCGGCACCGTTGCCGCAAATCGAGGAGGCGCCTCGTTCGGGTTTCATTTATCCCGTGGCCCCCAACCCCAACCTGGTGGGCAAAGTCGTACTGAAGGCGGTGGTGGGCAGCGATGGAGCGGTCAAGCAGGTTGAGGTGCTGAGTGGCGACCGCGCCCTGGCTTCCGCGGCGGTGCGTGCAGTGCGCCAATGGCGCTATGCTCCGCCGCAGGTGGATGGTCATACGGTAGAGGCGGAAACGCAGGTCACCATCAGCTTCCTGGGTGACGATGCGGTTTCCATTATCCTGCCGCCGGGCCGGTAAGCCGCAGGACGGGTTATGCTGGCCGTGAATCTCAGCTGAATCAGAGTTTTATTTCAGCCGGCTTACCGTTGAAGGTCACCTGCCGCGCAGCTCCCCCGGCCACGCCTGCCTCGACAGTTCGCGGTGAGGGGGGTAAGAGGCGCGCGCCCTCGGCCAGGCGCAGGGTCAGCGCACGCCGCGAATCATTCCACTCCATCTGGATGCCCATCCATTCCCCCGCGCGGTAGTTGAAGGACTCGCCATCATCCTCATAGAGCAGGAAGGAACCATCGGCGCCGGGGTAAATAGTCAGCGATAGCGGCTCATCTGTTTTTTCCGCCACATGTTGCTTCACCGGGCCAAGTGGCAGGATGGAGCCAGCGCGCGCGTATAGCGGTATGGTTTCAAGCTCAACCGGCCGGGTGATTTCGCGGCCGCCCTCGATGCGCTCATTTGTCCAGAAGTCGAACCAGGCGCCAGCTGGAAGATAAACGCGACGGGTCGTGGCATCCTTCTCGACTACCGGCGCCACCAGCAGATTCTTTCCCCACATGTACTGGTCAGCGCAGGCCACCGCCTTGGCATCGCCGGGGAAATGCAGCCAGAGCGCGCGCATGATGGGCATGCCGGTGGTAGCGCACTCGCGCACCGCGCTGTAGATGTAAGGCAACATGCGGTAGCGCAACTCCAGATATTTGCGGCAAATGGGCTCGACTCGCGAATTGTGCAACTGGCTGGGATCGGGGAGAGCGGCACCGTCGTAACGGCCGATTTCAGAGGGCCCAATCTCGCCCGTGTTCCAGCCCCAGGGCAGCCGCAGTTTCCACGCTCGTCCGTGAGAGCGGAAGAGCGTGCAGAAGGCGCCAAACTGGAACCAGCGCAGGTAAAGCTCGGCAGTAAATTCCGGAGTGGGAACAAACCCGCCGATGTCGGTGCCCCAGTAGGGAATGCCGGAGAGCCCGGTATTGATGGCCACCGCAATATGAGTCCTTAGCGTCTCCCAGGTGGAATACACGTCGCCGGACCAGAGAAAGGATGCATAGCGCTGCATGCCCGCATAGCCGTTTCGGTGCAAGGCGTAGGGGCGCTGGTTGGGGCGGTCAATTTGCGGTCCCTCCCAGTACATGCGGTTGCGGGCCAGGCGCGAGGGTATGTCGAGAGGATCGCCTTCGTCGGGCCACCAGCCGTCTACGCCCATGGCGAAGTCCTTGCGGTGGGCGTCCCAGTGGCAACTGGCTTCTTCTTCGTCGAAGCGGGAGAGCTGGCAGGGGTCGTGCGCGGTTCCACGCAGGCGGTCGGAGAGAATAACTACGTGCAGCACCGCCTTGAAATTGCTGCGGTGCAACTCCGCGAGCATTTCCGGGGGATCGGGAAAGACGCGTGAGTTCCAGGCAAAGGAGCCATTTTCCGTATTCCAGCCCGAGGGACAGAAGCCGGTGCCAAGGTAAATGAGGGCGTCGCACGGCAGTTTCTTTTCGCGGAACGTTTTGGCCTCTGCCAGCACTTCGTCGCGGCTGGCGAGGGTGCGATGCGATTGCTGATATCCCAGGCTCCACAGCGGCGGCAATTGGGCGTGTCCGGTTAGGCGCGCGTAGTCCGCCATGATGGTGGCGGGCTCGGGAGAAGCGATAAAGAAAAGATCGAGCGCGTGATCCGGGCCGTCAGGCTCGAACTTGCTGCGTGGACTGGAGAAATCAAAGGTTCCGAAGGGCTGATGGAAAAACATGGCCCAGCCCGAGGTGCTGATGATCCAGGGGATGGGCACACGGCCACCGTGAGTTCTCAGTTGATAACCGCCCTGGCCGCTGATCATCCGATCCATGGAGCCACGGCGGTCAAACTGGGGGCCGCCTTCGCCCAGCCCTAAAAGAGGTGAGTCGCCGGTTTCAAAACCGACAACCCCGGTGGCTTCATCCACTTCAATACGCTGGATGTGTATTCCAGCGGCTGTTTCGACCTCGAAACTCAGCGGCTCCGGGGCGGCGCGAATTTGCAGGTTTCCGGCTCGGATGCTTTGCGAATGCCACGAGCCGCGAAGCGTTGCGACTGGTTCTCCCCAGTTCGTCTTTACCAGAGAGCCATCGTCAGGAATCGTAGCCGCTTGGCCACCCGAGCGGGGGAGAATCGTGAGGCGCAGCATGTGTGGGCTGATCGAAACGATCTGAATCTGACGATCGCCGGGTGCGGTGGCGCGAGCGTCCTGGGCGGACGCTCCTTTTGGCCCAGCCAGCAGGGCTCCCCCAGCCGCAACCAGCTGTTTGAGAATCTGCCGGCGGCTCCAGTCCTTGTGCATTCTGTTCCCCGGCCTCAGTGTGAGTCGCGGCCAACTTTGGCGCCGCTCGAGCCGACCAGAAAATCGAAATCAGCCCCCTGGTGAGCTTGCAGCACATGCTCCACGTAGAGCCGTTCCCATCCGCGTGCCGGCAGCGGCGGAGGGCTCCACTGCGCTCGGCGTGCTGCGAGGGTCCGCTCGTCCACTTCCAACTGCAGAAGGCGTGTATGGGCATCGAGAGTGATCAGGTCGCCGGACTGAACCAGGGCAAGAGGGCCGCCGGCGGCAGCTTCGGGGCAGGCGTGCAGCACCACCGTGCCGTAGGCGGTGCCGCTCATGCGGGCGTCGGAAATGCGCAGCATGTCATTCACTCCCTTGCGCAGGAGCTTGGGCGGCAGGGGCATGTTGCCTACCTCGGCCATGCCGGGATATCCCCGCGGGCCGCAGTTTTTGAGGACCATGACGGAGTTTTCGTCCACCGGAAGCGATTCGTCATTAATGCGGGCGTAGAAATCTTCGATGGAGTCGAAAACTACCGCCGGCCCGCGGTGGCGCAGGAGGTGGGGACTGGCAGCGGAAATTTTGATCACCGCGCCATCGGGAGCCAGGCTGCCACGCACAACCGCGATGCCGGCGTTTTCTTTGAACGGCTTCTTGAAGGTGTGAACCACGTCGCGATTCCAGCAGGGCGCGTCTTTCACATTTGCCCACATGGTCTCGCCATTGGCCGTCAGGGCATCGCGGTGCAGCGCCCCGCCTTCGCCTAATTCACGTAGAACCGTGGGCAGGCCGCCGGCGTAGAAGAAATCCTCCATCAGATATTTGCCGGAGGGCTGGATGTTAACCAGGCAGGGCATTCCGTTTCCGAGACGGTCGAAATCGTCGAGGCAAAGCGGCACGCCCACGCGCCCGGCGAGCGCAAGCAGGTGGATGACGGCATTGGTGGAGCCGCCGATGGCGGCATTGGCCCGAATGGCGTTCTCAAAGGCTTCGCGCGTCAGAATGCGGGACATGCGCAGGTCGTCATTCACCATTTGCACGATGCGGCGGCCGGTGAACTGCGCCAGCGTGTTGCGGCGGGCGTCCACAGCGGGAATGGCGGCATTTCCCGGCAAGCTCATGCCCAGAGCTTCGACCATGCTGGCCATGGTGGAAGCCGTGCCCATGGTCATGCAGTGGCCCTTAGAACGATGCATACAGCTTTCCGCGGCGAAGAATTCCTCGCGGCTCATCTGGCCGGAGCGCACCTGCTCCGACATCTGCCAGATGCTGGTGCCGGAGCCCAGGTCGCAGCCGTGAAATTTTCCTGAGAGCATGGGCCCGCCGGAAAGGCCGATGGTTGGCAGGTCGCAGGAGGCCGCGCCCATGAGCAGCGAGGGGGTGGTTTTATCGCAGCCCATGAGGAGGACCACACCGTCAATGGGATTGCCGCGAATGGACTCCTCCACGTCCATACTGGCCAGATTGCGAAACAGCATGGCGGTGGGGCGAAGCTGGGTTTCGCCCAGCGACATGACGGGAAATTCCAGAGGAAAGCCGCCGGCCTGCCAGACGCCGCGCTTGACGAATTCGGCCAGCTCGCGGAAGTGGCCGTTGCAGGGCGTAAGCTCCGACCAGGTGTTGCAGATACCGATCACCGGGCGGCCCTCAAACAGGTCATGGGGCCAGCCCTGGTTCTTCATCCAGCTGCGGTAGATGAAGCCGTCGCGGTCCTGGCGCCCGAACCATTCCTGGCTGCGCAGTTTCCTGTTCACGTGGGTGCGTTGAAGGTTGGCAGGCACGGGTTGAGGTCCTCCTCCGGACCGAAAATCATAGCGCAAATACAGCCGGTAAACGTAATCTTGAACGGCCCGACACTTGACGCAGATGGGGATTGCGCCGATGATGGCGCGGTCCGATTTGCCAGTGGAGCGTCTAGCTATGCCAAGAATTTGTTCCCGAATCTCGCCGCAAGCCCGTCAGCGCGCTGCATGGCGACTCGTTGCCCAGCTTTCCGCAGTTTTGGCCCTGCTGGCTGGGTGCATGCTGTTGCCGGCCTCGGCCGCGCCCTCGGCGGCGTCGGGAAACGCCCTGCATATTTATTTTGTGGACGTGGAAGGCGGGCAGGCGACGTTGTTCGTTACGCCGGCCGGCCGTTCGCTACTGATTGATACCGGCTGGCCGGGAAATAACGGCCGGGATGCCGAGCGCATTGTCGCCGCGGCCAAGAAGGCTGGCATCAGCAGGATTGATTACGTGCTGATCACGCATTTTCACACCGACCACGCGGGCGGCCTGCCGCAACTGGCAGCGCGAATTCCCATCGGCGCCCTCCTGGACCACGGCGACAACCGCGAGAACGGCGACGCGCCCACGGTGGAGGGCTGGAAGGCCTACCAGCGACTTCTGGCGACAGGAAAGTACAGGCGCATCACGGAGAAGCCGGGCGAAACGCTCCCCATTCAGGGAATACATGCAACCGTGATCAGCTCTGATGGAGCGCTGATTGCGCATCCGCTTCCCGGCGCCGGCGGGGACAACAGTTACTGCAAAGGCGCGGCGCGGGAAGCGCCCGATCAGACAGAAAATGCGCGCTCGCTGGGCGCACTCATCACCTTCGGCAAGTTGCGAATCCTGGATCTGGGCGACCTGACCAAGGACAAGGAAGCCGAACTGATGTGCCCCACCAACAAACTGGGCAAAGTGGACATCTACATTGTCTCCCACCATGGCTGGTCACAGAGCAGCAGCCCCGAACTGGTGGACGCGATTGCTCCCCGCGTTTCGGTGATGGACAACGGGGCAAAAAAGGGCGGAACTCCTTCCACCTGGGACATTGTCAGCAAATCGCCGGGGCTGGAAGACCTGTGGCAACTGCACTTTTCCGATGAGGGCGGAAACGCGCACAACGAGCCCGCGCAATATATCGCCAACCTGGATGGTCCGGATGCTGGCCATTATCTGGAGTTGACGGCGTGGCCGGATGGAAGCGTCGCCGTCTTCAACTCTCGAACCGGCAAAAGCAAACATTATGCGGCGGGCCGGAGTTCGGGCGTCAGGAGTCGGTAGTCAGCAACACAGGTTTTGTACGCTGAAATTTTGCCGGCCAGTGAGCGCTGCCGTAATGGCAGGAGAGAACCAGCATGACTATGGCTCGATT
>DASSQB010000424.1:0-3782 GCA_035702725.1 Terriglobales bacterium
GCCGCTGAGCAGAAAGGTTGTGTTTTCATCGCTCACCAGCAAGAGGGCTTCCAGGTGCCGCAGGAACTTGTCGGTGCGCCAGTCCTTGGCCAATTCCACGGCGGCACGGCTGATATTGCCGTGGTACTGCTCCAGCTTGGCTTCAAAGCGGCTGAAAAGCGAGAAGGCGTCGGCAGTAGAGCCGGCAAAGCCGGCCAGAATTTTATCGTTATACAGGCGGCGAATCTTGCGGGCGGTGTGCTTCACCACTCCCTCGCCCAGAGTAACCTGACCGTCTCCGGCCATGACCACGTGCCCATTCCGGCGCACACACAAAACGGTAGTAGAACGCACTAGTCGCGAGGTTTTCATGCGGCCAATTTCTCATTATAACAGCGCCATTTCCGGGGCAACGGGCCGACTCGCCCGCTAGTGACATTCAGGTTCGCAGGCGTATGCTTCGTAGTATGAAGGTTGGAAAGGAGAATGCCATGAAACCCGTCTCTCTCTGCCTGGGAGTTTTGTTCCTCAGCGCCGGCCTGGCGGCGCAGACTTCGGCGCAAGGCCCAACCCAGGGAACGCCGCCTCCGCCCCATCATGAGCACATGATGGCCATGCAGCAGCACATGCAGGAGATGAAAGCGCAGGTTGCCAAGATGCAGGCCAACGTGGACCAGATGAAAGCCAATGCCGCCAAGATCAAGGACCCGGCGGTGCGGCAGCAGGCCGACCTGGACGCCCAGATGTGGCAGATGATGGTGGACCACATGCAGGGCATGGAAAAGATGATGACGGAACACGGAGGCATGACGGGTCCGGGAATGCACCACCACATGCACCATCCTGGCCCGGGGGGAACGCCACCGCCCAGCGCGCAGCCACAGTAGGGAGCGCGGAAAAATAACAAGGCGGGCAAAAAAGCCCGCCTTTGTTCTTCCCAGACTAGATACTCGGCGCCTAAGGGCTGCTCAGGGGCAACTACTTCGCCGACAGCACTTCCACCACGCGGTCAAAATCCTCCAGCGACTTGTATTCGATCACGATGCGACCTTTGCCGTTGCGGTCCTTGATCTGCACGCGCACGCCCAGGCAGCGCTCCAGTTCCATTTGCGCCTCGCGCACATTGGGATCGATGAACGTTTGTTTCGGTTCCTTTGTTTCGGCGGGATGTTCCAGCCCGAAGACCAGTTGTTCGAGGGCGCGCACGGAGAGACCCTGCTCTACGACCCGCTCGGCCAGCTTGTTGATCATTTCGAGCGAATCGAGCGAGAGCAGCACCTTGGCATGGCCGAAGCTGAGCTTGCCCTGCTCGACCAGCGTCTGCACTGGCGAGGGCAGCTTGAGCAGGCGGATGTAGTTGGAGACGGTGGCACGGTCAATGCCGGTGCGCTGCGCCATCTGCTCCTGGGTAAGGCCAAATTCGCGGCCCAGGCGGTCGAAGGCGCGCGCCTGCTCCATGGGGTTCAGATCCTGGCGCTGCAGGTTCTCGATGATGGTGAGTTCCATGGCCTGCTGGTCGGAGACCTCGCGCACGACGGCGGGAATGGCAGTTTTGCCGGCGCGGCGCGAGGCTTCCCAGCGGCGCTGGCCGGCAATAAGCTGGAAACGGCCGCCGCCGATAGGTCGTACTACGATAGGTTGCACCACGCCGGTGGCGCGGATGGAGGCCACCAGCTCTTCCATCGCGGGCTCGTCAAGGTGCAGCCGCGTCTGGTAGGGATTGCGGTCAATGAGTCCCAGGGGCAGCTCGCGCATTTGCTCGTGCGGAACCATCGGCTTAGGTGGTGGCGGGGCTACAGGCACGGCATGAGCAGGAGGAAGCGGCGCCGATGGCACAGGGGAAATTGCGGCGGGGCGCGGTCCGCCGGGGAGGAGCGATTCGAGGCCGCGGCCCAGCGCTTTGCGCTTGTCAGCGGCAGGAGCGGGCGTAGTGCTGGTGGTCGTCATCTAGAGATCTCCTATTAACTCAGTAGTTAATAATCAGACTGATTCGGGCTAATCGCCCTGCTCGCCGGCGGGTTGTGCGTCCGGCGGTTGGGCGGCCTGGAACACGGCATCGGCAATGGCTGGCGGAGGCAGGCTGGGGTAAGCCTCCGGAGGGGATGGCGCCTGATTTGGCGCGGCTTCGGTTGCGGCTTCGGGCTGGGCGATGTCAGGAGGCAGGGAGACACCCTCCGCCGGCGAGGGCGTGGCTGGGCCGCCTGCTTCGGCGGAGACAGCGGCCGATTCCAAGGGCTGCTCCGCGCTCTGTTCTGATTCTGAAACGATCTGCCCAGCGGCATCGTTTCCCAGCGACACATCACTCAGGGGCGCCGTTGTCGGCACGTCTGCTGGGGTAGCCGCCTCAGAAACCGCCGGAACTGGAGCGGGCTCAGCCGATGCCGGTGGCTGAATTTCGACCGCTGCTGCCTGCGCTGCTGCCGCTTCTGCTTGCCGTCGCCGCCGAGCCTCTGCACCAAGGATCTCCTTAGCCAGGCGTATGTAACTTTCCGCGCCCCGGGAGCGCACGTCATAAACCAGCGCCGGCTTGCCGTGGCTGGGAGCTTCCGCCAGGCGCACATTGCGCGGAATTGAGGTACGGCACAGCTTTTTGCCGAAGTATTTGCGCAGTTCTGTGGCCACCTGCTGAGCCAAATTGGTGCGCTCGTCAAACATGGTGAGCACGACGCCTTCGACTTCCAGCAAGGGGTTGAAGCTCTGGCGAATGCGGTCTACCGTGTCCAGAAGTTCGCTGATGCCTTCCAGCGCGAAGTATTCCGCCTGCATGGGGATGAGGACAGAATCGGCCGCCACCAGGGCATTCAGGGTAAGCAGATCGAGGGCGGGCGGACAGTCAAGCACGATGAACTGAAAGCGCTCGCGCAGAGGAGCCAGAGCGTCGCGCATGAGGAATTCCCGGCGCTCGGCGTCCACTAATTCAAGGTTGGCGCCGAGCAGATTTTTGTGCGAGGGGATTACCCAGAGCTGTTCCAGTTCAGGTTTCTGCAGGGCTTCTTCGGCGCTGCAGGCGCCCATGAGCACGTGGTAGGTGCTGAGCCGCTCGGGGTCCCGGGCGAACCCCAGACCGCTGGAAGTGTTGGACTGCGGGTCGCAATCCACCAGGAGCGTGTTCACTTCCGCTGCGGCCAGAGAAGAGGCCAGGTTGATGGACGTAGTGGTCTTACCCACGCCACCCTTCTGGTTGGCAACCGCGATTACGCGTCCCATAAGATGTTTTGGAGAAGCCGGAGCTGAAGCGAGATTAGCGCGGGACAATTTTCAATTGCAATGGTGAATTGCGTTGCGGACAAGAATTTTGTGCAAAAGGAGGTGAGAAATATGGTTCCGCATTGCGAACGGATGTTCCACGTGGAACAAACTGCCGATTTCAGCTATGGGCGTGATCATGCTCGCGCAGTTCGCGATGTTCCACGTGGAACAACGATGGTGGGGCGCTGGCGGTGGCAGGTGATCTGATCGGGATTGCCGTATTCCGCGTGGCGCGAAGCTGCCAAGGAGAATAGGCCGGGTGCTTGCGCCTGATAGCCGGCGACGGCGGGCTCGGCGAGCCGCGGTTCTCTAAGGCGGCGTGCCTGGCGTGATTCGGAGCGTTACTGTGGTGGTACTTCCCTCGCTTCCGCTCGTTACTCTCCTTCTGCATAAGCGGACCCGGGGAACACGAGCGCGCTCACGTCAACTGGAGCGTCATCCCGAGCGATGTTCTACGTGGAACAGTGGAGAGTGGACACTCCCGGCTGGGATGTTAACTGATTTGGTTCACTGTGCGATTTCGCCCACTTCTGGCCCGAAGAGCAACACGTTCG
>DASSQB010000425.1:0-4462 GCA_035702725.1 Terriglobales bacterium
CCGATGCCGTCGCTGAGCGCGTCAACGCCGACCTGGTAGGAATCGTGAGCGTAAGCCAGGTGGGCAAAATCGAGGTAGAGGTTTACGTTGTGAGGATCCAGCAGGATGGCCTGGCGCAACGTGCTAAGAGCTTGCGTGGTATCGCCAGCGTCCTCGTAGGCGGAGGAAGCCAGCTCCAGCATTTGTGGATCGCCCTGCGGCGCCTGCAGGAATGGCGATAGCGTAGAGAGGGCATCCTGAGGCTTGTGAGCCATGAGCTGGATGGAAGCCAGCAACCGGCACTCCTGCGCATCGCCGGGCTGAAGCGCAACCGCCCGCTGGAAAACCGCCGCAGCCCGGTCCAACTGCTTGAGTCTGACCAGGCATATCCCGTACGCGTGTAAAGCGCTGACTTGGGAGTCAAATAGCGAGCCTGCCTTCTCAAAATGAGGCAAGGCGGCAGCACAATTTCCCCGCTGGTACTCCAACACAGCCAACATGCCGTGGCCGGTGCGATCGCCGGGGCGCTGGCGCAGCACACGTTCAATAAGCGAAATGGCCGAGGGGCTGCCAGCCTCGTATTCGATCTGCGCCGCGCCCTGCAGCGCTGGGAGATAGTCGGGGGAGAGCCGCAGGGATTTGCGAAAGGCAGCCAGTGCTTCCTTCTTGTTGCCTTCACCGGCATAAGCCACACCCTGCATGGCCCACAATTCAGCGTTGCCGGGAAACTGCTGCAGGGCGGGCTGCAGCAACTGCAGCGCTCGATCAAATTGCTGGTCGTTCAGGGCAGAGGCGATGGCCTGAGTGGGATCAGCCGAGGCCTGAGTCCAAGCCACAGGGGGGAAAAGGAAACACAGCGCGGCCAGGAGCAGGCAGATTGGAGAGCGCACAGGCATGACTGGCGTCAATTTGGCGGAGCATCCCGCTGCAGAAGGGATTCATTTTCTCACAGCGAGTAAAAGCTCGCTTCTGGTGCGGCTCATCGCTTAAGAAAAAGCCCCGCCACGAGCAAAAGCAGCGGGGCCAATCAACGACGGTTTCAGCAACCTCAGAACGTGATCCTGCCTCCCACCTGCCAGTTGCGCGGCAACTGCTGGGCGGTCACCTTGCCAAAGGTGCCGTCCGCCAGGTTGGTGTCGAACGCAGTCAGGTTTACGCGGTTGAAAATGTTGAAAAACTCGAAGCGGACCTGGAAGATCACTCGTTCCGTGATGTGAGTGTCTTTGTAGAAGTTCACGTCCGTCTCAAAGAAGTTGGGAGTGCGGAACAGGTTGGCTTTCTCGTTGCCCTGGGTTCCAAAAGCCGGTTGTGTGAATTGTCCCGAGGTGAAGGCGCCGTTGAGGAATGCGCTCCTCGAGGTGCCCTGACTGTAGTTGGCGGTATCGGGGTAGTCGAGGCCGACACCGGCCACGCCGCTACTGTCGCCGTCGGCGTTGTAGTCACCGCTGGTAGGTGCGAATCCCACCGCCGGGTTGGCGGCAGAGGGGCAGGCGGCGGCGCCGGCGCCGGTGAAGCGGCAAATGGGCTGGAAGGAAGCTGTGGTCCAGACCATGGCGGGGTAGCCGCTCTGGAAAATGCTGGTTCCGCTCAAGCCCCAGCCACTGGTCAGGCGTCCGGCAGCACCGCGTCCGCCATGCAAAGACGGAAGCGTGTAGTTCAGGGTAAGCGAGAAGCGGTTGGGAGCATCCCAGGGGGAAGGTCCGTAGTAAGTATTGGGGTTGGCTTCCGCGGGATAAACGGAGGCGTCATCCTTCGAACTGGAGCGGGTGTAGGAGGTGTCAAAGGAACCGCTGCGCGAGAAGCGCCCTTTGAACTCAAAATACAGGCTCTCGTAATTGCTGCGGCGAGTGTTATCGGTGTAGTTGATGGCTCCGAAGCTGTGATTGAGGCGGGTAGGGGCCAGGCTGTTGTTCACGATCAGATCCCCGGGAAAGGCATTGATTTCCTGACCGTAGCTGACAATGCCTGACTGATCACCGCCACCCACGAGGTTGTAGCCGTGGGAGCCGGAATAGCCGACGCTAGCGGAGTAGTTGCGACCCACCTTCCGTTCCACCGTTGCGGACCAAATGAGTGCACGGGGAGACTTTAGATTGGGATTGATTCCGCCGATCGCAAAATTGCCTCCGACAATTCCACCTTGGGAGTTCAGGCAGCCGCTCGCGCCCAACACCGGACAGATCGGCGAGCCAGCCAATAGTGGGTAGGTAAAGCCGAAGGGCGGTTTGTTGGAACTGCCCAACACAAAGACGGGCGGTGTGGCCGTCCCGGCAGTGAAATTCGGGGTAATCGGCCCCGGCGGGCTGCCGCGAAACTCTTCCTGCACATTTGCCTGCGTCAGCCAGTTGTTGAACAGGCCAAATCCACCGCGCACCACCGTGTTGCCGCTGCCGGTAACATCCCAGGCAAATCCCGCCCGCGGGCTCAGCAGATTGTTGAGCGTGTGATTCAGAGCGTTATGGGTGGCTTTAGCGAACCCGTTCGCCACCTGCTGCTGGGAGGTCTGGCCCGGACCCAGATAGAAGTTGCCGAATACCGTGGTGGGGCTCTTGGACCAGGGATTGCCCTCATCATCCCAGCGCAGGCCGAGGGTGAGGGTCAGATTACTGCGCGCCTTCCAGGTATCTTCCGCAAATAATCCCCAGGTGCGGGAAGCGGCATCCCAGGACCACAGCACCGGTTTGCCGGTGATGGGGTCATACATGACGTGACCCTCGCTGTGCGGAGCATCCTGGGCCAGGTTCAGCAAGTTATCGAAGTTGAAGGTAGGCTGCGACCAGGGCCCCTGGAAGGGCTCCACGTCATCGCCATACCAGCCTTCGTAGCCGAACTTCAGCGTGTGGGTGCCACGCACGTGGGTGAGCACATCGCGCCAGTGATAGTTATGCTGGATGAAGTCGCCCTGTGCGAAACCGACACCGAACGCCTGGCCAGCCTCGGTGGTGACGCCCTGCACGGCGATGGAAGGAACAGTGTAATCTTTGGCGCCGCTACCGAGAACACCCTCCACGCGATTGGCGGCGAAGATCGCCTCGTTCAGGGTGGTGGGCGAGAAGGTGTGGGTGTAGTTCACCTGCAGGGCGCGCTGCCAATTGTTGTTGAGAGCTGAGAATGCGGGGATAGCGGAGGCAGCGCCGTAATCCAGCACGGTGCGGTAGAAGCTGCCGTAGATGCGATCGCTCTTGAAGTATTTGTCAATGCGGACGAAGTACTGGGTTCCGTTGCGGATTTGTGGGGCGCTGAAGTTGCCTTGGTCAACCAACGGGATGGTGCAGGGCAGGCCGTTGGTCGCCGGCGTTCCGCAGCCGGTGATGCTGGAGCCGGTGGATTGCACGGTAGTGCCGCTCACATTGGTAGGCAGGTAAGTGGAAAGCACATGTGTGCCCACGGTATTGGGCAAGTTTGCCTGCGCCCAACTGATGAACGCTGGGTCGGCAAAGGTAATAAGCGAATTGGTGGACTGCGCAGAGCGCAAAGGCTCAACCCCGAAGAAGAAGAAAAATTGATGATGGGGAATAATCGGCCCGCCCACCGAAAAGGACATGTTATTGCCGTGGAACGGCAGATAACCTTTGGGATCGGAGAAGTGGGTGCGGGCGTACATGCTCTGATATGTGAACCAGTCCGCGGCTGAACCGTGGAACTGATCGGTGCCGGACTTGGTGGTCATCACTTCCTGCACGCCGGTGGCGCGGCTATATTCGCTGGAATAGGTGTTGACCTGAACGGCCGTCTCCTGGATTGACTCCGGATTGGGTGTGAGGTTCAGCACACCTTGGCGAATGCCGCTGGTGACATCGAGGCCGTCAATCACGTACATGTTCGACATCTGGCCCTGGCCGTTGGCGCTGGCATCCACCTGGGTTTCGGTGGAGTAGTTGTCCACGCCCGAACCGGGGGTGCCGGCGCGGCCGGGCTGTCCGCCTCCCGTGGTGCCCAGGCCGGTGACTCCCGGCGCCAGAGTAGTCAAAGTCACGAGGTTGCGGCCGGGGATAGGCAGTTGCGCCACCGTGCTGTTCTGCAGCGTCAGTTCGTTGCGGCTATCGGCGGTATCCACCACGGGGCTTTCGCCGGTCACAGTCACTGCTTCTGTTGCCGCTCCTACCTTAAGGGTCATGGGGACGTTCAGGTTTTGCTCGGTCAACAGGTTGACGTTGGCCTCTGCCTTGGCGAAGCCGGACGCTTCGGCGGTGATTTTGTAGGCTCCAGGTGCAAGGCTCACGAAACGATAGTTTCCTGAGGCATCGGCGGTGGTGGTGGAGGAGACTCTGGTGGCCTGATTGACCAGGGTCACCGTGGCTTTAGGGATGCCCGCCCCGGTGGGGTCGGTCACGATCCCCTGGATGTTGCTGGTGAACTGGGCGAAGGCAGCGGCACTGCTGAGGAGGAGTGTGAGAAGGAGATAAAACACAGCCCAGGAGGACTTCGAGGTAGAGCGCATGTTAATCCCTCCAGCGCAGCGGATGAGTTTTGGTGGCCTAAA
>DASSQB010000426.1:0-2114 GCA_035702725.1 Terriglobales bacterium
GCTGGTAAAGCTGGATGACCGCCCGTTTGCGGCGGCCCTCGATTTAGCGCGCGCAAATCTGGCCAAAGACCGCGCGAATGCCGAGCTGGCGAATACGCAAGCGGAGCGGTACGAGCAGCTGTTTCAATCCGGTGTGGTGCCCAAGGAGCAGTTCGATCAACAAGTGGCATCTGCTACGGCCCAGAAATCCGCTGTGCAAGCGGACGAAGCGGCCGTAAAGACGGCGGAACTCAATGTTTCCTATTGTTCGATTTACGCGCCGATCGACGGTCAAACGGGGAGCCAGTTCGTTTATCCGGGGACAGTTGTAAAGGCCAATGACGTGCCCGTGCTGGTGCTGATCAATCAAATTTCTCCCATTTATGTGAACTTCTCCGTGCCGCAGCAATACCTGGATCAAATCAAGTCGTACATGAAACACGAAAAACTGCCGGTCGAGGCAACAACCTCCGAAAATTCCGGATCGGAGCCTGGGTACCTGACGTTTGTGAACAACGCAGTGGATGCGACGACCGGGACGATTCTGCTGAAGGGCACTTTTGCGAATCGGGACCGGCGGTTGTGGCCGGGGGAATTTGTGAACGTGGTGCTGCGGCTGGCCGAGGAAAAGAACGCCACGGTGGTGCCGGCTCAGGCCGTCATGAATGGGCAAGATGGCGATTATCTTTTCGTGATTAAGCCCGACATGACTGTGGAGCAGCACACCGTGAAAGTATCGCGCACGGTGAATGGAGAATCGGTGATTACCGGCGGTGAAGTCAAGCCGGGAGAAACGGTAGTGACGGACGGGCAATTGCGCTTGAGCGCGGGCGCAAAGGTGCGGATCAAGACAAGCCTTTAGGCCTACACGGAAACGGCATGCAGATCGCGGAAAACTTCATCAAGCGGCCGGTGATGACTTGCCTGGTCATGGCCGCGGTGCTCATCTTTGGGATTGTGGCTTATCGCAACCTGGCGGTCAGCGATCTGCCCAATGTGGATTTTCCCACCATTACCGTCTCGGCAAGCGTTGCGGGAGCCAGCCCCGAAACCATGGCTTCCGCCGTGGCCACGCCGCTTGAGAAGCAATTCACGACCATCGCGGGCCTGGATTCCATGACGTCGACCAGCGCCCTGGGCATAACGCAAATCACTTTGCAGTTCGATTTGAGCCGCAGCATTGATGGGGCGGCGCAAGACGTTCAGGCAGCCATCACCGCAGCTTCGAATCAACTTCCTCCCAACATGCCCACGCCGCCAACCTTCCGGAAAGTGAATCCGGCGGATTCGCCGATTCTTTACCTGGCCGCCACTTCGCCGACGCTGCCGCTTTCCCAAGTCGACCAATATGCAGAAACTCTGCTCGGCCAACAAATATCGATGATCAGCGGCGTGGCGCAGGTGTCTGTTTATGGATCGACTCCCTACGCCGTGCGCATCCAGCTCGACCCCAAGGAATTGGCGAGCCGACAGATTGGCATTGATGAGGCGGAGCAAGCGGTCCAGACCGCCAACGTGAATTTGCCGACGGGCACGCTCTATGGCAGGCACAAAGCGTTCACCGTGCAAGCCAACGGGCAGATGATGACCGCGGCGCCGTATCGGCAGCTCATCGTGGCGTATCGGAACGGCGCCCCCGTCCGCCTGGAGGAAGTAGGGCACGTTTACGACAGTATTCGGGACACCAAACTGTCGAACTGGATCAACGGCGTTCCTGGCGTGATTCTGGCGGTGCAACGCCAGCCGGGAACGAATACGATTGAGATCGTAACCGCCGTCAAAAAACTTCTGCCGGCTTTCCGGGCCATCCTGCCACCCTCGATGCGCCTGGCCATCGAGTACGATCGCTCCGTCACGATTCAGCAGTCGGTGGACGACGTAAAGTTCAGCTTGTTTTTGGCAATTGCTCTCGTCGTGCTGGTGATTTTTCTTTTTCTGCGCAACGCTTCCGCAACGCTGATCCCAAGCTTGGCTTTGCCGATGTCGATCATCGGAACGTTTGCGGTCATGTATCTGCTCGGCTTCACGGTGGACAATATTTCCCTGCTGGCGCTGACGCTGTCGGTTGGCTTCGTGGTAGACGACGCGATCGTTATGCTGGAAAACATCGTCCGCCACATGGAACACGGCAAAGG
>DASSQB010000427.1:0-3139 GCA_035702725.1 Terriglobales bacterium
GCTCGCAGCAGCGAGGGCAAGATGCCCTCGCGACAGCCGGCCAGAGGCCGGCGCTACGTAGGAGGTCCTTTATGGCAACCGCAATCAGACCTAATGTTCGCACTTATCAAATGCACATCAACGGGGAGTGGGTAGACAGCGCCAGCGGGAAGACTTTCCCGGTCTACGATCCTTCGACTGAAGAAGTAATCGCCGAAGTCCCTGACGCCAACGCCAAGGACGTGGACCGCGCCGTCAAAGCTGCGCGCGAAGCGTTCGATAACGGCCCCTGGCGCAGCACCACCGCCCAGGAGCGCGGCCGCGTGCTCTTCCGCCTGGCGGAGCGCGTGCGCAAAGAAGCCGCCATGCTGGCGGAGCTGGAGTGCCGCAACACGGGCAAACCCATCGTGGAGGCGGAATACGACATCGCCGACGTGGCCACCTGCTTCGAGTACTACGGTGGACTGGCCACCAAGGTCGTCGGCTACGTCAATCCGGTGCCGGATAACGCACTCAGCCTTTCCATGAAAGAGCCGGTGGGAGTGGCCGGGCAGATTATCCCCTGGAATTATCCTCTGCTGATGGCCGCCTGGAAGCTGGCGCCGGCGCTGGCTGCCGGCTGCGCCTGCGTGCTCAAACCCGCCGAGCAAACCCCGCTCACGGTGCTGGAGATGGCCAACTGGTTCGCCGATATCGGCCTGCCGCCCGGGGTGGTCAACATCGTGACCGGCTTTGGCGAGACCGCGGGCGCGCCCCTGGTCACGCACACCGACGTGGACAAGGTTGCCTTCACCGGTAGCGCCGCCGTGGGCAAGCTGATCGTGAAGATGGCCGCCGACACCGTGAAGCGCGTCACGCTGGAGTTGGGAGGCAAGTCGCCGAACATCTTCTTCGCCGATGCCGATTTCGAGGCTGCCATTGATGGCGCCCTTTTCGGCGTGTTCGTCAACCAGGGCGAAGTTTGCTCCGCGGGCAGCCGCATTCTGGTGGAAAAATCCATTTATTCGAAGTTTGTGGACGCCATGGCGGAGAAGGCGAAGAAGATTCGCCTGGGGCCGCCGCTGGAGCGCGAGACGAAGATGGGCCCGCTGGTCAGTAAGGAACAATACGACCGCGTGCGCGGCTACCAGGAGACAGGCAAGAAAGAGGCCAAGCTGGCGGCCGGCGGCGGGCGCCCGGCGAGCATCGGCAAAGGGTATTACGTGGAGCCGACCATTTTCTACGATGTGAACAACAGCGCGAAAATTGCGCGCGAAGAAATTTTTGGTCCGGTGGCAGCGGTTATTCCCTTCAAGGACGAAGCCGACGCCATGAGAATCGCCAACGACACGCCCTACGGTCTGGCGGCGGCGGTGTGGACGCGGGACGTTTTCCGCGCCATGCGCACTGTCAAGGCGCTGCGTGCCGGCATTGTCTGGGTCAACCACATGCAGCCCACTTACGTGGAAGCGCCCTGGGGCGGCTACAAACAGTCGGGCTTCGGGCGCGAACTGGGACCTTGGGGCATCGAAGAATATTTGGAGACCAAGCAGGTCCACATCAACCTGAATGAACAACCGATAGGATGGTACAGCTGAGATGGCTGCAATTCAGTTACGAACGGCAGTTCCCGGCCCGCGCTCGCAAGAGCTGATGCGACGGCGGACGGAGGCGGTTCCGCGCGGCATATACCTGGGCACGCCGGTGTACATGGCCAAGGCCGAGGGCGCGGTACTCGAGGACGTGGACGGCAACCACTATCTCGATCTGGCCGGCGGCATTGGCTGCCTCAACGTTGGTCACCGCGCGCCGGGCGTCGTGGAAGCCATTCACTCGCAGGTGGACCGTTACATGCACACCTGCTTCCAGGTGCTGCCGTACGACAGCTATATTCGCCTGGCCGAACGGATGAATCAGTTGGCGCCGGGCAAGTTCGCCAAGAAGACATTTTTCGTTAACAGCGGCGCGGAGGCTGTGGAGAACGCAGTGAAGGTGGCACGTGCCTATACCAAGCGGCCAGCAATCATCGCCTTCGAGGACGCCTTTCATGGCCGCACCATGATGGGCCTGGCGCTGACCAGCAAGACACATCCCTACAAGGCTGGATTCGAGCCCTTTCCCGGCGACGTGTACCGGGTGCCCTTCGCCTACTGCTACCGCTGTTCGTACTCGCTGAAGTTTCCCGAGTGCGGTGTCTACTGCGCTCATCACCTGGAAGACACTTTCAAGCGCGTAGTGGCGGCAGAATCGGTAGCGGCGGTAATTGCCGAGCCGGTGCTGGGCGAAGGCGGCTTTGTGACCCCGCCACCGGAATTCTTCCGCATCGTGCTGGAGATCTGTCGCAAGCACGGCATCCTGTTCATTGCCGACGAGGTACAAACCGGCTTCGGCCGCACCGGCACCATGTTTGCCTGCGAGCGTTACGGCATTGAGCCCGACCTGCTGGTCACGGCCAAATCCTTAGGCGGCGGGCTGCCGCTGGGTGCGGTGACGGGCCGCGCTGATATCATGGACGCCGCCGGCGAGGGCGGTTTGGGCGGAACGTTTGGCGGCAATCCCGTGTGCGTGGAAGCGGGGCTGGCGGTGCTGGACGCCTTCGAGCAGGGCGATCTTTGCGCACGTGCCAATGAACTGGGCAGCCGCTTCGCCAGGCGCGCCCGCCGGTGGCAGGAACAGTGGCCGCAAATCGGGGAAGTGCGCGGCCTGGGCGGCATGCAGGCCATGGAACTGGTGCAGTCGCGCGAGTCGCGCGAGCCTGCGGCCAAGGAAACCAAGGAAATTGTGCGCTACTGCTATGAGCACGGCCTGATCGTTTTATCGGCGGGCTCCTACGGCAATGTGATTCGCCTGCTCATGCCCCTGGTGATGACAGACGAGCAGTTTGAGGAAGCGCTGGGCGTTCTGGAAGCGGCACTGCACGCAGTTTTGCAGACGCGTGGGGTGGCCGTTCAGACCGCATAGTAGACACATGTGTGGAGGCGGGGCTTTGCCCCGCCTGGACGGGGCGGAGCCCCGTCGCCACACGTTTCGCATTAGGGGAAAAACTTATGAGCATCGCAGCGCCCACCCAAACCACGGTTCGCAACTACGTTAACGGCAAATGGCAGACTTCCACCGCCACTGAACATCGCGAAATCATCAATCCCGCGACCAATGAAGTTCTGGGCCAGGTGCCGCTTTC
>DASSQB010000428.1:0-13331 GCA_035702725.1 Terriglobales bacterium
AAAATTAAAAGGGCCGTGACATTGGTTATGTTCTAGCCGCCAGCTCCTGCGAGGGAGCCAACTGCGTGGAAACATGCACCGTCACAGCCCCTGATGCGACCACTGCTTTCGCAGTTCCAAGCCCCAGCGGCTTCTCGCAAAGCTTGCCGGTTTTTTCGGGCCTGGTAGCCCAGCGGCTTGCGCCGCCCAGCTGATCACCCAGCCTACTTCGGACTGGCTATATTTGTGTATGCCAACCCTTTCAGCCGTCGACGAAAGCTAAGGTACAAGTGCTATCAAATGGAGTCAATGCCCGTTTTTTGTGCAACTGTGGAAGAAATTGTGGAAATTACGGCGGAAATTGAGAAATGCGGGCGCTGGGGGACGTTTTCGCGCTGAAAATACGCGAGCGTACCCGAGGATGTTTGTTGAATGCGGCTGATAGCGGGCGTTTCAGGAATGGCAACTGCTTTTTATCCTGCCAGGCCGGTGTTTCTTCGATGCCTGTCACGGCCAGAGCGCCACGTTCCGTAATCATCCGATAGACGGTCAGCGGCGGGAGCGGCGAGCAGAAGGTTCAGCCAGTGCGGTGCCGCGGGCCGGCTTGCGGGAAAGTTGCTGGCGGTTGGCTTCCGCCACGCTGCGGATTTCAATGCGGAAAAAATTCTTTTGTTCCTCAGTGAGCATGTCCCACCACGGAGCCAGCAGCGAAAGCTCGGGATGCCGGCCGGCGAGGGCGTGGGGAATGCCGCCGTATTTTTTTTCGATTCGGTCGGCGACGGCCAGAGTTTCCAGGCGCGCCGGCTCCAGTTGCAGCACGCGGCAAAGTTCCTGCAGGGCCAGACGCGAGGGGTGAGCTTCTCCCTTGGCCAGCTTGCGGATGTGCTCGTAAGTGAGACCGGTGTGCTGGGCGAGCTGGCGAATGGTGAGGTCCAGCTGGTTCATACGCTCGACCAGAGCGCGAGCCAGGCGGCCTTGCGGGTTGAAGTCTACGGCGAGCGGCATTTTCTTCGCAGCCTGCCATCCTGGGCAGGCGGAAAAGAATCCTAAATGTTTTTGCGGCCCCGGTGCAAGAAGTTAAACAGGTACTATGGATACACATAATTTTTGTGTATACTCCGGTATTATGTCGTCGCCGTGGGTGGCTTACGTGGACGGAGGGTCGCGGGGCAGCCGTGGCCCGGCGGGCATCGGAGTGGTGATCGAGCATCCCGGCGGCCGCCGGGTGGAAATCAGCGAGACCATCGAGGCCGGGGACAACAACTACGCGGAATATTCCGCGCTGCTGGCGGCCCTGGAATATGCCGCCGAAAACCAGTGCTCGCGGCTGTGCGTGTTCAGTGACTCTGAAGTAGTGGTGAAGCAGATCACGGGGCACTACACCTGCCAGAGCGTGGGCCTGCGCTCAATTCATGAGATGTGCAAGGAGCTAATCCAGTCTCTGGAGGAGTTCACGATTGTGCACATCCGGCGGCAGGCAAACAGCGAGGCAGACCGGCTGGCCAACGAGGCCATGAACCGGGCGCGCAAGCTGAAATCCCAGGTGGGCGCGGCTATGCTGCCGGCGCCGGCGTAAGAACCAGTTCCCGGTTCTCAGTTCTCAGAGAAACCAGTCGCAGGTTTCATTTTCCTTTGCGCAATTCTTCCAGCTCGGTCTTGAAGAACTTTTCGTAACATTCGGGGCAGATGCCGTGGGTGAAAGTGGCCTCGGAGTGCTCGCTCATGTAGGTTTCCACCTGCTGCCAGTAATCGTGATCGTCGCGAATGCGCTTGCAGTAGGAGCAAATGGGCAGCAGGCCCTGCAGTTGCTTGACGCGGGAGAGGGCGTCCTGCAACTGGGCGACGCGGCTAGCGAGGGCGGCCTGCAGCTCCAGCACGCGGCGGCCCACCCGCAGGCGGGCGCGCAGTTCCTGCGCCTGGAAGGGCTTGGTGATGTAGTCGTTGGCGCCGGCTTCGAATCCGGCCAGCACATCGTCAAGGCTCTGGCGAACCGTGGCAATAACGAGGTAGAAGCCGTCCATGGCGGGGTGAGCGCGGACCTTGCGGCAAACTTCCAGGCCGTCCAACCCCGGCATTTGCCAGTCCAGCAGCGCGAGACGGGGCGCCTCTTCTAGCTGAAGTATCTCCCAGGCGCGGTTGCCATCCTGCGCGATCACAACCTCGTACTCGTCGCGGAGCACGCTTTGCAGGATGCGGCTGTAGAAAGCGTCATCCTCGGCGACCAGCACCTTCATGTTGCACCTCAGCAAGTTCCAGCAGGCGCGGACGCAGCCGGTCCAGCTCTTTCTCGAGCTTCTGCAGGGAAAAAGCGGCCGGCTCCAGGTCGCCCGCATGCACCAGTTCCCGCAACTTCTGTAATTCCGCGAGCGCCGAGTCCAGCGCGAAATAGGCGAGTTCTCCCTGCAGCATGTGGATGGCTTCACGCATGGCCTGCTGATCCGCCTGCTTCATGGCCGCGCGCAGCTGCTCCAGGGTCTTGGGATATTCGTCCAGAAAAACGGAGGTGATTTTGCGCAGCAGATCAAGATCGCCATCCACCCGGGCTAGCGCCTGCTTCGGGCTCCAAGAGGAATTAGCAGGGGCGGAAGCAGCGCCGCACAGGCGCTCGATCTCCTGCTGCACCAGCTCAAACTTAACCGGCTTGGCAATGTAGCCATCCATGCCGGCGGCAAGGCAGCGTTCGCGGTCGCCTTTAAGGGCATGGGCTGTCATAGCCACGATAGGAAGATGCTCACCGCTGGTCTTCTCCCGACGGCGTATCTCGGCGGTAGCGGCCAGGCCGTCCAATTCGGGCATCTGCACATCCATGAAGACCAGGTCGAACCTTTGCGACTGCAGCGTGGCCAGTGCCTCGCGGCCGTTGCTGGCGAGAACGGGAGCGTGACCCAGTTTCTGCAGCAAGCGCAGCATGAGCGCCTGGTTGACGGGATTGTCTTCCGCCAGCAGGATGCGCAAGTGGGCGCGCGCCTCGCGCAGGCTGTGGCGAGTTACGACCTGTTCGGCATGCCGCGCTGCCGGGCTGCCGAGGGCCGACCGTATGGCTTCCAGCAGTTCCTTTTTCTGAACGGGCTTGACGAGATAGACGGAAATGCCGAGTTCGCGGCAGTGGGCAGCGTCGCCCCGCTGCGCGTCGGAGGTAAGCATCATGATGACGGTGCTGGTGAGTTCAGAATCATCATGAATCTGCTTTGCCAGGGTGAAGCCATCCACGCCGGGCATGCGGCAGTCGAGAAGCAGGATATGGAAAGGATTATGCTGGCGCCGGGCATCTTTCATCATCTGCAGCGCCAGTTCGCCGTCTTGGGCGGCTACGGCGCGCATTCCCCAGCCGGAGGTGAATTCCAGCAGGACCTTGCGGTTGATTTCGTTGTCGTCCGCGATGAGGGCGGTAATCCCGCGCAAGTCCACTGTTTCCTCTGGGGGCACGGGCTGCCGGGGAGCGACAGGGAAGCGTGCCAGGAAATGGAAAATGCTGCCCTGGCCCTCGGCGCTTTGCACCCAGATGCGGCCACCCATCATCTCCACCAGGCGGGCACAGATGGCCAGGCCCAGGCCGGTGCCGCCGAAACGGCGGGTGTTGCTGCTGTCGGCCTGGTAGAACTTTTCAAACAGCCGCCCCTGTTTCTCTTGTGGAATGCCGATGCCGGTATCGCTGACCTGAAAATGGAGCTGAACGGCTTCGCTGTCGCCGCTCTCCTGCCTGACCTGCAGGGCGACCTGTCCGCGCTCGGTGAACTTGATGGCGTTGCCCAGCAGATTGAGCGCGATCTGGCGCAGGCGGCTAGGATCGCCGACCAGGCGCGGAGGGACTTCGGGCGCGATGCGAAGAGCGATTTCGAGGCCCTTCTGATGAGCCGCCAGGGCGACGGACTTCACCGCCTCGCTGAGGCAGTCGGCCAATTCAAAAGGAATTGCTTCCAGGTCGAGCTTGCCGGATTCAATCTTGGAGAAGTCGAGAATGTCATTGACCACGGTAAGCAGAGCATCGCTGGACTTCTTGACCGCAGTGAGGTAGTCGCGCTGTTCGGCGGTGAGCTCGGTGTCGAGCGCCAGTTCGGTCATGCCCATGATGCCGTTGATGGGAGTGCGAATTTCGTGGCTCATATTGGCCAGGAACTCGCTTTTGGCGCGGCTGCCGGCTTCGGCGGCATCCTTGGCGAGCACCAGTTGTTGGTTGAGGGCGAGCAGCTCGGAAGTGCGGGCGGCGACCTCGGATTCCAGGTGGTCGCGGTGCTTCTGCAAGGCCTGGTCCCGAGCCTGAATTTCTTCCAGCATCTGGTTGAAGGCGGCAATGAGCTTGCCTATTTCGTCGCGGCTGCGGGAGAAGGCGCGCAGGCCGTAGTCCTTGTCGCGGGAGATGATGGTGGCGGTGCCTACCAGTTCGATGATGGGTTGGGAGACAAGGCGCTGCAGACGAGAGGCCAGAAAGGAGGCCAAGCCTAAGGAAGCAGCAATGATGGCGGCTACGATCGCCAGGTAGCGGTTGCGGCGGTTGCTAAGTTCCTGCAGGTCCGACTCGATGAACACCACGCCCAGGGGTTCGCCAGCCAAAGAGATGGTATGAAACTGCAGCAAGCGGTTGGAGGTGAAATAACTTCCCTCCGGCCGAAGCGGCTGGCAGCTGTCAGGGACGCCGGCCAAGCGAGTGTAGCGGGCAAACTGGCGGCCGTCGCGGGTGAATATGCAAGCGGACTGGATGTGAGGTTCGGAGCGAAGCGCAGCGAGCACATCGTGAGCGGCATTGGCATCGTTGAAGGTGAGCGCCGCGGTGCTGTTTTCGCCCACGATGGCGGCGATGACATACAAATCGCTGGCCATGCTGCGCTTCAGATCGAGCAGGTCGTAGGCGCCCACCGCCAGGCAGGCCAGCAGCAGCGCCGTGCTGCTGGTGGCCACGATGAGGAAGGTGAGCTTGCTGCCGATGGAGATGTCACGGAAGCTGCGCATCAGTTAGCGCCTCCTCCGACGTTGACGACGCGGGCCACGGCCAGAAGCTTGGAACTGAGCTTGAGGTGATGGCGTTCGGCGGCAGCGAGATTGATTTCGAAGCGCACCCGGTCCTGCTCCAGAACAAAATTGATCATGCCACCGAGAGGCAGAAAATCAGCGCTGTCGCCCACCGTCAATACGGGAAGGTCACGCAACCGGTCGAGTTCATGCTTTAGATTCTCCGGATCAGACTCGCTCAAGAAGAGCACATGGCAGGAGCGCGCCTCGGCGGGAGACTGCACCTGCAGGCTGAGAATGGCGTGACCGGCGATAGACTTGCCCTGGACGATGGTGGTGAGGGCATCTCCAAAGGGATCGTGACCCAGCACGCAGATGCGGAAAGGGGCAGACGAGCCAGGGAGTGCCGGCGCGGGCCATTCCACAAACTTGGCGAAGTTATAAAGAAACGCTGCCTTGACCTGGTATTCGGGAGCGCGGGCGGACTGGGCCGTCGCCGTCATCGCGAGGGCGAGGAAGGAGGCGACGATGGCAATGTGGCGCATCATGTTCCTGAGGTCAGAACTGGAGCGTAATTTTGCCGAATACCGCGCGCTTGACCAATTCCGTGTTACCTCCAAAGACGGTAGAAAAGAATTCAGTGTGTCGTGACTGCAGCGCGTTCTGCACCACGAAATCCAATTGCAGGTGAGGGTTCGCCTTCCAGCCCACGCGGCTATCCATGCGCGTCAAGCCCGGGACCGGAAATGCGGGCCAGCCACTCACGTAGAAGAAGTTGGTGTCCAAATCGAGACCGGTGAGAGGCGTTAGACCCGAACGGATTTGGAACTGATGACGTGGGGTCTGACCAACGACGAAGGTGCTGATTGCGTTGCGGTCCCCTGGGCCCGCCCCCCATTCACCCCCCAGCAGCGAGTAACTTCCCTGCAGGTTCCAAAGGTTGGAAACCGTATAGCTGGCGGACAGCTCCCCTCCATAGGTTTGCCCGCGTACGTTATTGCTCATTGTCAAGAGGAGTTGCGGCAGCATCCCGGAAATGGGGAGCAGAGGCGCACTTTGGGAAACCAGGTGGCGATAACAGTTGTAAAACGTAGTTGCGTCCAGCCAGATACGTTTTGCCGGCTGCACCCGATATCCCATCTCGTAGGCCAACAGCGATTCCGATCCCAGGTGTGGATTTCCCACCAGCGTGGCGGCGACTGGAAAGTTTGAAGGCGCGGGCATGGGCAGGCGAATGCTGGTTTCATAAACACTGGGGGTACGGGCGGCGCGGGAGACGGCGGCCCAGATAGCCTGCTTGGGCCGCAACTTCCACAGCACACGTAAGCTGGGTTGCAACTCCCAACCGGTGTAGTCGTTATGCTCGAATTTGGAGCCCGCGGTCAGCCACAGCTTCTGGGGAACGATGGCCACTTCATCTTGCAGGAACGAGCTAAACAGCTGCAAACGAACATCGGGGTCAATGGTTGCCCGCGCGAAATCTACGGTGTGGCTGCGGACCGCGGTCGTGCGGAAGCTGCCGCCCCAAATGAAGTCGTGCCGGCCCGAAAGCGGGAGATGGTGCTGGAAATCAAGGTCAACGGAGTTCTCGTGCTGCCCCAGGATGAAGTTGCCGCGGTCGGCGCGTGCATAGTAACCCTGCCACGACATTTCTGAGCCACCCGCGAGAATGTGCTTCCAGCGTAAGAGCAGGTCGCCGCCGCTACTTTCCACCAGGGGTGCGAAGCCAACGAGAGCTGTGGGAGGCAGGTTCTGATAGGCAATCTGGCCTGTTTGGCCGTTATAGATGCTACCCTCGGCGGTGAGGCTGTGGCGGGCGGGGGGACTCCAATCGGCGCGAAAGCCGCCACGCGTCATATCCCAGCCGCTTCCCTCATACGTGCCCGGTACCCCACCGAGCGAATTGCGATTGAGATATTTTCCGTAGACGCGGTAGGCCAGGTTGTGGCCATCGGAGCCACCATATCGTGCCTGGCCCTCCCCCCGGTCGTAGCTGCCGCCTCCCAGGGTAAGCAGCCCACCTTGAGTGTCGTGTGCGGGCTTGGTGATGATATTAATGACGCCATTCACGGCGTTGGCGCCCCAGACACTTGCCCCCGGGCCGCGGATGACCTCGATGCGCTCGATATCGTCGAGCATGAGATCGTGCTCGTTCCAAAGCACGCCGGAAAAAACCGAGCTGTAAACCGAGCGCCCATCGATCAGCACCAACAACTTATTGGCATAAACGGCGTTGAATCCACGGATGCTGACCGCCCAAGTGTCGGAGCTGAGCTGCGCCACCTCTACTCCCGGCGCCAGCCGCAGAGCGTCAGGCAAAGTAGTGACCCCGGAACGGCGGATATCTTCTGCCGTGATCACGTAGACCGCGGCCGGCGTCTGCAACAGATCCTGTTCCTTCTTGGCAGCCGAGATGATGCGTACCTTCAGCAGGTCTTCAAGGCTCAGTTCGCTCAGATCTGGCTGGCGCTGCTGCGCCACCAGTGCTCCGGCTAAAGCTAATGGGAGCAAAAGGGGGATGAAAGCCAGCGCTAGAGAGGCCAAGAATCGAGAATGCCGGTTCAGGTCTCGGCAAGGAATGCACCATCGCGTTCGCACGGTCATGTTGGGTCGCCTGTGGTGGCCAACACTGATTGTGGAACCGGGTGCAGAATCTGCGGCTTGGAAGTGCCCGTCCGAAAGGACGCCCCAGTCTTAAGACGAACTGAATATCCAAAATGGGAAAAATGCTGCGAAAGGAATATGCAATCCGGGTGTGTTAACTGTCAGGGCGCCGTGGGGTGGGAGGGTACGCCGGGGCTGGGCTGCGGCCTCTGTGTGGCGAACGCGAGCTCCTTTTTAAAGCCCTGGCAGACGCGTTTGCCTTCCTCTGTATTGGCCAGATTGTCCAGTTCGGGCGCGTTGCTGCAACACCGGAAAAGCTCCTCGCCCGCCTTGCCGCCGGAGATGTAGTGCCATTGGGGCGTAGTGATGGAAGTCAAGGGACCGTAGTAATTGGGGAACAGGGGTGTCAGTTTGGCCTTTATCAGTTCGGAGACCACGGGCATGATTTGGCGGCTCCGGCCGGGACCGGTCCAAAGTGTGGAGAGAGAAATCCCCGGTAAGGCGCTCGGCCCGTTGTAGGCAAGGCTGAGCAGAGTCGAGGGCAGGCTCACTGTGGAAACCGGCTCGGAGATGCGCACTCCCGCCGGGACCTTGCCTGGCCCCCAGAAGACCAGGGGCACATGAATGAGTTCGCGGTAAAGCGCGTTCAGATGGTCCATGAAGCCATGCTCGTTGAATTCTTCGCCGTGGTCGGAGGTGATCACCACCAGCGTGTTTTTATCCAGTCCGCGCTGGTGCAACTGCTGCAAAAATTCCCCCATTTCCGTGTCCACGTACTGAATGGCTCCGTCGTACGCGTCCATTTCCGCCTGGCGTTGCTGGGGCGTTAACGAGGCGAACCAGTCCCAGGCCATGGAGATGGGAGCGGAGGGATGGGCCACCGTGGTGAAGCGATGCAGATAAGGCTCTGGCGGCAAGTAAGGGTCGTGAACGTCGTAGTAGTTGAGGAAGGCGAAGAAGGGGTGGCGCTGGTCGGAGGCAATCCAGCGCAGAGCGTGCTGGCTGATCTGGCGTGCGTTGCGGCGTCCAATGCGGTCTTTGGCGAAATGCAGGCGGTAGAGCAATTGCTCCAGACGCTCGCCGTAGTAAGTCTGCGGGAAGGCGCTGGCCGGCGACTCGAAATCGTCCTCAAAGTGAATAAATCCGCGCCCCAATCCGGTACGGCGGGAAAAGAAATAAGTGCTGGCGGAGAAGCCGGCTGTGCGATAGCCCAAGTGCTGAAACGCCTCGCCCACCGTCGGGAAATGAGGAACGAGGCTCGAGCCCATGTAAGTGGCGCCGTGCTGATGGGGATAGAGGCCGGTGAGCATGGAAGCATGCGAGGGCAAAGTCCAGGAGGAGGGCGCCATCGCGTTTTCAAACAGCACCCCCTGGTCGGCAATGCGGTTCAAATTAGGACTGGTAGGGCGGGCATAGCCGTAGGTGGAAAGATGGTCGGCGCGGAGGGTGTCCACTACAATCACCAGCACGTTATGAGCGCCCGGGGGAGGCGCGGGCAAACGGGAAATTTCCCGCTGTTCGTGCAGCCGCTGGAAGGTGGGAAGGCCGATTACAAACAGCGCCGCGACGGCTGCCACCCAGGGCAAGCTGCGCCGAAAGGCGAGTCGCATGCGCAGACGGGTGAGCAACAGAGTGACGCCCAAGGCGAGCAGGAGTGCCAGAAGCATCACGAATACAGTCTCAGCCAGCGGGTGAGCGGCAATGGCAGCCGGCCAGGGAGCCGGGAGCGCGGGCTCAACTGCGGGAGAAATCACGCGCAACCAGCCGAAGAACATGAGCCAGGCAAACAGGCACGCGGCACGCAGGAAGAGCGAGGGGCGGCCAGTCAAAAAGTTCCGCAGCGCCAGAAGGGGCAGGGCCACGATGATCGCGAGAATCAGGTCAACCGGAATGGGGACCCACGTGAGATCGAGGATGCGAAGGTGACGGACGTGAAAAAACAGGAGCCCTTCCACGATGCCCGTGATCAGGCCGAACCAGGCCGCGACGAGCAATATGTCCTTACGGGAGGTGTCGTCCTGGGGAACACGGTCGAGAGCCTGATGCATACGGAGGAGCGGATCGAGGAGACTCGAACATCAAGAGTCCACCTGAGATTCAGCAGGGGGTGAAAACCTCAACCCGTAATTCAAGAGGATATCACGAGCAATTAGCGGCGATTCGGGCAGGCGGGAGTCAAGTTCACGCGTAGTATAATTTCGCAACTCAGCGAAATCGAAACGCGAATTCAGTGAGTCTTCCTGCAACCCAGACACCGGGGCCGTCCAGCGATTTGGGTATGGCTGCAACTCACACTTCCGGCTGGCGCGCCTTTCACGACAAAAAGTTCTGGATTGTCTGGCTGGAACACGCGATTTACCTGGCTTTACTGCTGCTGGTGGCTGCTCAGCCGTTCTCCGAGTGGACAGTCCTCTTCGTTTTTCGGGTCGCCCTAGGATTATGGGTGCTGAAGCTGGCACTCACCGGGTTCGAGGTGCGGCGGGATCCCCTGGCCCTGCCTCTGCTGCTGTTCTTTCTTGGCGCCGGCCTTTCCACGGTCTTCAGCCATGCGCCGCTGCTGAGCTGGTTGCGCATGGCCTGGTACAGCGTGGCGCTCATTTTTTTTCTGGTCACACAGAATGTGAAAACCGGAACACAGCTGAAGTGGCTGGTGGCGGTGCTGCTGCTTGCGAGTTTTGTAACCGCCATACAGACCGGGTGGCAGTTCACAGCTGGGATCGGCACTGAGCTGCTTTATGTGCCGTCGGGGGCGATGCGTAACGCAGGGCTGCGTCCGCGGGACATCGTGCGCGAAATCAACGGACATTCAGCGCGCGGGCTGTGGCTGTGGCAACGCGCGCTTCGGTTGACCCAGCGCGATTCGGTCCTGCGCATGCACGTAGCGCGGCCGTTCCCCGGCGGCCTCAAGAACTACTACATGTCTGTTCCGCGCCCGGCCGTAGAAGCCTGGCTGCGGACTCCCGGGCAACTGGTGGCCAAGGGTTACCCGCCGCGCGCGCAAGGGCACTTCTATCACGCTATTCCCTACGCCGGCATGCTCATGGTGATCGCCGCCCTGTGCTGGGGATTGTTGCTGACCAGCGGATGCGCCACGCTGGACAAACGAATAGCGCTGGCCTTGATTTTTGCCGGGTTGGCAGCAAGTTTGTGGGCCACCGTGACGCGGTCTTATGTGCTGGCGTTGCTTGCAGCTTGCCTGGCGGGAGTTTGGATCACGTCGCGATGGAAGCTGAGGGCTGTGGCCGTACTGGGCGCGATTGCGGTTGTGGTGGCAGGTTCGTTCTGGATCCACGACCAGCGCCGCCTTTCCTGGTTTAATAGCCGCGAGCCGGGCACGGAGTTCCGCATGATGATGTGGCAGGCGAGTCCGCGCCTGATCCGCGAACATCCGCTGCTGGGCATTGGGCTGGATAGCGTTCAGATGCCCGGCAATCAGTTCAACCTGGAGGCTTACAGGGTGTTTCCTTTGCACGGCGGCCACTTTCATTCCACCTACATCGAGCTGGCAGTGGATTGCGGTCTGCCGGTACTGGGACTGTGGCTGTGGCTGATGGTGGCCTATTTCCGGCACCTGCGGCGTTTGCTGTGCTTGAGCGCGCAGGCGAAGTGGTTCTACCGGGGACTGGCGCTGGGGATTTTCGGCAGCGCATCCGCTTTTTATCTCGGCTGCCTGGTGCAGTACACCCTGGGAGATGGCGAGGTCATGCCGCTGGTGTGGCTGTTCATGGGGTGCTCGGTGGCGCTGTGGCGCGTCCTGCAGGAGCGCCAAACGGAAGGCGACCTCGGCTTGAACGAGAGTTGACGGTCCTTCGCTCGCGCTCGCTCGCATTCGCTTTTATCCATCATCATTTCGAGGCGGCGGTCAGCTCGCCAATGAAAACCCCAAAGGGTTGCAGTTCAGTCTGCACGGCTTTCGAATCCGATAACAATTTGGCCGAGGTAGACAGCAACGTGGTCACGTGCGGGTGAGCGAAACCCTGCGCCGCCAAGTTGAAGCTTGGCTTCTGCGCGGTGGACGACATGTTAAGCACTACGAGGACAGCTTTCCCTTTATAGGAACGCAAGTACGAAAGCACGTTGTTATCGCTTTCGTTGAGGACAACATAACGGCCTTCTCGCAGCTCCTGGTTGGTGTGACGCAGTGCCAGCACGTGCCTGTAGAAGTTGAGGATGGAGCTGGGATCCTTAAGCTCGCTGGCGACGTTGTGGGTGTGATAGCTGTCGGGAACCGGCAGCCAGGGCTTGGCGGTACTGAAGCCGGCATTGGCGGCGTCGTTCCACTGCATGGGGGTGCGCTCGCCGTCGCGGCCCTTCTCCTTGGGCCAGCCGCGCCGGCCAATGGGATCCTGCACGTCCTCGCGGCGCTTGGGGTCGTTGTTCTGCATGCCGATTTCTTCGCCGTAATACATGATGGGAGTGCCCCGCAGAGTCAGGTAGAAACCGGCCAGCAGCTTGGCGATCTGATCGTTGTGCCGGCCATCGCCGTAGCGGTCGTAAGCGCGGCGAATGTCGTGATTGCTGAACACGTATACCGGCCAGCCGCCGGCGGAGTCCACCGCCGCAATCTGCCGGCGAAATTCGGAGGGGGAAAGCTTGTTCACTTCCGTGAACAGAAAATCCATGGGCATTTGCAGTTCGTTGCCGTGAGCGCCGTAGTACTGCCTGAGCTCGGAGATGTCTTTGGTCCAGGTTTCGCCGATCAGAACCGCATCATTCTGGTCCGCCACCTGGCGCAATTGGCGCAGCACGTCGTGCAGTTCGGGCAGCTTGGTGTTGTACTTATTGACCATGTTGGGCATGCCATAGGCGTTCTTGCCGGGCAGCGTGGGATTGTCATGCAGCTTGGGGTCTTCGAAGAGCGTGTCCACCGCGTCCAGGCGGAACCCTGCCACGCCGCGCTTGAACCAGAAGCCAGGCACGTCAAACATGGCCTTCTCCACCGCAGGATTGCGCCAGTTGAGGTCGGGCTGCTGGGGATAGAAGAAGTGGTAATAGTACTGCTGGGTTTTCCCATCCCACAGCCAGGCTGACCCGCCGAAAGTTGACTCCCAGTTGTCAGGTGGCTGGCCGGGACCGCGGCCGTCGCGCCAGATGTACCAGTCGCGCTTGGCGGCGGTGCGTGACGAGCGCGAGTTGATGAACCAGGGGTGCTGGTCGGAGGTGTGGTTCATCACGAAATCCATGATGATGCGGATGCCGCGCTGCTTGGCGTCGCGTTCCATGCGGTCGAAATCGGCGAGCGTGCCGTACATGGGATCAATGTTGTCGTAATCGGAAACGTCGTAGCCGAAGTCCACCTGAGGCGAGGGATAGCAGGGAGTGATCCAGATAGCGTCTACGCCCAGGTCATGCAGGTAGCCGAGCTTGGATGTGATGCCGTTCAGGTCGCCGATGCCGTTATTGTTGATGTCGGCAAAGCTGCGGGGATAGATTTCATAAAAAACCGCGTGCTGCCACCACTGGTGGCCTTCGACGTCGCGCTTGGATTGCTGGGCCTGGACCGGGGTGAAGAATAGGAGAGAGATGAACAGAATAAGAGCGAATGATTTGAGCATCGGGTTCCTCATTTGTGTCGTTCCTGCCGGCACCTAATGCGTATTCCAGCGAGCGTTTCCAGTGGGCTTTACTATAGTGCCCCTTCGGGGCTGAGTTGAGCCGGCCAGGCGGCTTACCGCCTGGGGGTGGCCGAGTTTACTGCCGAAACAAGATGGACGATGGCAGTGGCATTTTCATATTCAGAGCGGCTGGTTGCGGGGAAACTGACGCGCAGCGCGTAGACGCCATCCGGCAACGTTATCATT
>DASSQB010000429.1:0-12092 GCA_035702725.1 Terriglobales bacterium
GGCAGCTGTACCGATCCGGAGAACGACATAACAACGGAAACGCTCGACTGGGGTGACCACAGCGCCCCGACCTCCGGCACCAGCGGCACTCATACTTACACCGCTAAGGGAAACTACACCGTCAAGCTTACAGCTACGGACTCAACCAACTTAACCGGTTCTGCTTCGCAAAGCGTCACCGTCAGCCGCAATCAGGTTCCCACCTGTTCTCTTGTCGTGACGCCGACTAGTGGCCCCGCCCCCCTGACGGTCTCGGCAACTGCCACGTGCAGTGATATAGACGGCGATGCGCTGACGACTGTGCTCTCCTGGGGCGATGGCGCCACTACGAATGCCCTGACCGGCACACACACCTACACCAACTCGGGCAACTTCACTGTTAAGGTCACCGCAACCGATCCTGTGGGGAATGCGGGGACGGCGTCGCAACCGGTCAGCGTGGCTACAACCACGCCCACTTGCAGCCTGCAGGTTTCGCCCACGCAAGGCACTGCGCCGCTTGCGGTAACTGTGCAAGCCAACTGTTCTGATGCCGGTAACGACCTGACCACCGTGCAGACCGATTTTGGCGATGGCTTTTATCTCACCGGCAATAATCCGGCGCACACCTATGTCACGGGAGGGAGTTTCACAGTGACCGTTGTGGCCCACGACAAGGCGGGCAATACCTCCCAGCCCGCTACGCAGACCGTTAACGTGAGCAACGATCCCGTGCTGTTCGTGGGCATCAGTGGCGGCCAAGTGTCGCAGTTCAGCCGCTCGGGCAGTCATCAGACCACGCTGAATTCAAATCAAGGCGGCTCGATGACCGGCATGGGCTTCGACGCGGTGCAGAACCTCTACACAACAAATTTCACCGCCGATACAGTTAGCAGATTCAGCGGCAACGGCAGCCTCATGGGAACTTTCGGCAGCGGCTACAACTGCAAGCCTGAATCTATCGCATTCGACCAGGCCGGCAATGCCTACGTGGGAGAAACAGGCTGCAGCCACGCCATTCTGAAATTCGACGCCTATGGCAATCTCGCCGCCGCTTACTCCGTGGCTACCGAACAGGAAGGCAGCGACTGGATTGACCTCGCCTCCGACCAGTGCACGATTTTCTATACCTCCCAGGGCCCGTCGGTCCTGCGCTACAACGTCTGCAGCAAACAGCAGTTGCCGCCTTTTGCCACCGGCCTGAACACCGGCCTGGGCCTCAAGATACTGCCCGATGGAGGCGTTCTGGTTGCGGACAAGCAGGACATTGTCCGTTTCGATTCCGGCGGCAGGAAGATCATGACCTACAACGCCTCCGGTGAGAACTGCTGGGTCAGCGTGGCGCTGGATTCCGACAACGCCTCATTCTGGGCGGCTGACTATTGCAGCTCCGACGTGGTCCAATTCAATCTCAATTCCGGCAACCAGGTGTCCAAGTTCAACTCTGGAAGCGCGGCCAACACCGTTTATGGCGTCGCTGAACGGGTAACGCCATCCCGTATGACGCCCGCCGGGCCATTGAACCCCAGCCCGGCTCAGGCCAGCGTTACCGCTGGTCAGAGTGCGACTTTCAACCTGAATTTCAACCCCGATGGCGCTGCTTCCGGGCAGACTTTCACCTTCGCCTGTGCGGGACTGCCCGCCAAGAGCTCCTGCTCGTTTTCGCCCCCTTCTGTGCAAGCAGGCGGCCCACAGAACACGCAGCTCACCTTAAGTACCGCAGGAGCCTCGGCCCAGCTCATGCATTCCGGCGCCCCCGCCTGGGCTCTGGCCTTGGCCTTGCCTGGGTTTGGTGTGATGTTTGTCTTTGTCGGCGGAGGCAAAGACCAGCGCCGCAAGCGGCTTGTGCTCGCATGCTTGCTGCTGGCTTTCACCATACCCCTGCTCTCCTGCAGCGGGGCTGGTGGAAGCAGTTCGTCTGCGACACCACCGCCCGGCAACCCCGCGTCTCCGCCCACGCCCGGGACCGCCACGCCCTCCGGCACATATACTGTCGTGGTCCAGGCCAGCTCTTCGCAAGGAACGCAGAGTTCGACAGCGGTAACGTTAACGGTTCATTAAGGAGTGTTCTCATGCGCGCACAAGACAGGCAGCATCATCGGATATCGGCGAAAATGAATTCGCTGTCGCGTCAGGCGCTGGCGTTGGTGCTTTGTGGATTGCTCTTCCAGACCACCTTTTCTGCCGGCCAGAGCTATCCCGCTCCCGAAAATGCGGGCGCGGTCATTGGCGTAAAAGCCGGCGCTTCCGTTGACAACCAGCCCCTGGATAAAGCCGGGCCACTGTCGCGCAACGCGGTGTTACGTACCAACCGTACCGGGCGGGTCAGAATCCGCCTGCGCGGTGGCGAGGTTCTTAGCCTCGGCGGGGCTACGGAACTGCAGGTCTCGCGCGCTAATCCTGAGGCAGAAACCGCTGCGGTTCGAGTGCAATCCGGACAAGTGCGCAGCGAGGTAGGGCGCTTCCATAAAAGCGAAGGCAGCTATGACATGACCACGCCTCAGGCCCAGATTACTTCCCGTGGCAACAGCGATTTTTATCTCGACGTCGCCTCCGCCCGAACCCGCCTGATTGTCTACTCCGGAATCGTGCTGGTAAGGCCCCTGCACGGGCCCAGCACCGCTCCCGTGGATGTGGCCGCCGGGCAAACTGTTGTCGTCAATCCCGGCATGGTCAGCCGCCTGGAGCTTACGGCCGAAGACCAGGAACAGGACAGCATGTGGCAGACCTCTTTTCCCACTGATTCGCTGACGCAAAGCAACCGCCCGGCGCCCAGCCATAAGAAGCTCTATATCATCCTGGGCGCGGCGGGCGCGGCCGTGGGCGGGATCGCTTTGGCGGCGCGTGGCTCTTCTTCAAAGAGCTCCACGCCCAGCACGCCAACGGCGCCTCCTTCGGTGCCCACTATTCCGGCGCAGTAATCACGTCGGCACACGCCGATGCCGGACCGCTCGTTGCCAGGCGGCCGCGATAGTACATTGGAGGCATGCGAGGCTGGCGCGCTGTAGTCCTGATTCTGGCAAGCGCTGTGCTGCTGTTCGCTCTTCTTTTGGCCTTCGCCGGGCGTGCGCTGGTAGTAGACCAACCCCAGCCTTCCGACGCCATTGTGGTGCTCGCTGGCGGCCGCGACAATCGCTACGATAAAGGGCTGGAGATGCTGGGTAAGAGCTACGGGAAGGTTCTGTTTTTCGATGCCCGCACTGACGTTGTTCAGTTTGGCCGCACTCCTTTCAACATGGGTCAGGAATTCATCCACGACACTGCCGGCGCCTTGCTGGACAAAGTCAAAATGTGCCCCATAAGGGGAGACTCGACTTATGAAGAAACCGAACACATAGCCGATTGCCTGCGCCCGACCGGGGCTCACCGGGTGCTGCTGGTCACCTCCGAATATCACACCCGCCGCTCCTTCCAAATCGTCCGTGCCCGCTTGCCTCAGTACCAGTGGTCGGTGGCTGCCGCCTACAATCCTTACGATTTCGGCGTGCACTGGTGGCAGCATCGCGAATGGGCAAAAACCACGCTCTTGGAATGGGTCAAGCTGATTTGGTGGGAGCTCGTAGACCGCTGGCACTAGGCCATGAATTGCCCCAGGCACGGGCTGAGTTCCCAAGAGGGTTACCGTGTGAGACAACCGCTACTGCTCTTGTAGTAAGATGAGTGGAACGCCGGCAGCGCAAGACTGACTCGCTCTGGCAGCAACCTGGGGGTGACATGCATTTTGGCCTTATTCTTTACGGCGGACCCGATCAGCTGATGCCCCTCACTTCGGGGCTGGCGGCAGCCTTTGCCTTTCTCCTCATCTTTTGGAACAAGGTGATGGTTACGATTGGTAAAATCGGCCGGCTGTTTCGCGGGTCTGATCGCCAGACTGAATTGACGCCCGCCCCTCAGGAAGAGTCTTCCGACGCCGCACCCAGGAATTAGACTGGCATCTGCGATTTGCTATTCCAGCTCGCCGATGTTTCCTGGCGGGCGAGTTGAAGTCCGATCATTCGCCAGCCGATCATGAAAATCTGCATCCTCGGACTGGACGGCGCCAGCCCTCAGTTGATTTTCGCCGACGAGCGCTTGGCAAACATCCGCCGCCTGATGGAGTTGGGCACGTACGGCGAACTGCAGAGTGTGGCGCCACCCGGCGCCGTGCCCGGCTGGATTTGCCTGGCCGCCAGCCAGGATCCCGGCTCCCTCGGCGTTTACGGCCTGCGCAACCGCCTCGACTACTCCTATTCCCTGCCTGCGCCAGCCTCGCCTCCCATCGTCCAAGGCCCTGCAATATGGGACCAGGTCGCAGCCGCCGGGAGGAAATCCACCGTAGTTGCTGTGCCCCCGAACTTCCCCCTCCGCCCCGTCGCCGGCATCAGCGTAGGGTGCTTCCTAACGCCTGATCCGGCAACCGTGGAATTCACCCTGCCTGCCAGTCTCAAGCAGGAAGTGCAATCGCTCGCAGGAGACTATGTCGCGGATATAACGACTACTGGCCGGAGTAAAGATTCCCTGCGCGACCAGATTTTCGAGATGAGCCGTAAACAGTGGGAGGTAGTTCGCTGGCTGCTGCGCGAGAAGGAGTGGGATTATTTCCATTTTGTGGACATCGGTTTGGACCGCGTGCAACGCGTCTTCTGGGAATTTTTCGACCCGCAGCACGCGGGCTACAAACCTGGGAGCCCTTACGAGCAAGTCATTCCTGATTACTATCTCTGGCTGGATGAACAGATCGGTAGCGTACTGGAACTGCTGGATGAAGAAACCGTGCTTCTCCTGACCTCCAGCAATGGAATGCAGCGCCTGGATGGCGGTTTCGCCATCAATCAGTGGCTTATTCAAGAGGGCTTGCTGGTATTGAACCGGGCGCCGGGTCCGAACATCACAGCACTTGATCACCTGGAGGTCAATTGGGCCAAGACTAAAGTATGGAGTAGCGATGGTCCGCGCGCCTCCCTTTACTTCAATGTGTCGGGCCGCGAGCCCCTGGGCAACATCCCCACCGGCGATTATGAATCGTTCCGCAATCAGATCAAGACCCGGCTGGAATCTTCATCCGACGCAAGCGGCCAGCCGCTGCGGGCCCAGGTTTTCAAACCCAACCAGCTCTACCGCCAAACTCGCGATGTCGCTCCCGACCTGATCGTGCAATTGGGCGAGGGCCGCTCGCCCGTGGACAGCGTTGGTCATCCTGGTCTGCTCGTCCAGAACATGGCTGAGGGTTGCACTCCCGGCGGCCCCGGCGCATTCGTGCTCACCGCGCCCAACTCACCACTGAGTGGAGTCTATGAAGGAGCACACCTGCTGGATATGGCGCCGACGCTTCTTGACCTGGCTGGCTATGAAATTCCCGCCTCCATGCAAGGCCGCTCGCTGGTCGCGGGAATGGAAAAAAAGGGTGGCAGCGCCGGCTCGGATAACGACCAGATCATCATGGATCGCCTGGCCGGCTTGGGATACGTCTAGCCGTGCTTAACAACCGCCCTGAGCTCGAACAAAACCGCAGTTACTGATGCGCCAAGCCTTCCAGCATGGCGCTGGATTCCGTCGTGCACTCTCTCCGCCCAGCGGGCTCAAAGTTCCCCAGCCGCGCGTCGGCCTGCTTAACGTAGCGCCCGCCGCGGGTTCGCCCGTAGTAATCGGCGCCCGGGCAGTAATACAGACCGGTGTTGAGGTCCACCCACACCGTAATCTGGCCGCTGGCCCCGGAGGGCAAGGCCGCGGGTTTTGCCGGCGAAGAAAGGTGCAGCACTGCCGCGACCTGCGGGAAATAGTGAATCATCATCTCGCTGTTCACCCCGAGCGTACCCATAATGGCTGCTGCCAGGATGACAAATGCTGCCAGCACGTCTCCCGGTGTGGATCTCCCCGGCCGCTTCCTTTGCGGCTTTTGCCCTGGCTCCTGCTCTACATTCCCATATGCCGGGGCGTCATCGGAAGAAGCCGGAGACCCAAATGAGAAGTCGGACAGCTTCGATGTTTCGGTGCTTGTATGCGGATCTGTATTGGTCACGGTGGCGCGTCCTTGTCTTTAGCTTAGCTTCCTGCTTATCTCGCTGATCAGGTGATGCGAATTCCTGCCTATCGTCGCCGCAGTCAGCAATGTGATGGTCAACACTATGGCCAGCATCAGAGCGTACTCGGCATACTCCGCCAGGTTTAGCGTAGCTTCACCAGATCTGACGCGGCGCAGCAGTTGACTCATTGCTCTTTCCTGTACATCAGAATCGGGGATGTCCGGGAAAGTGCAGTTCACCTGCCACTGGCTTTGCTGCGCAAAAGGCGATCGCAGTTGAACTTACGAGCCCCGCTGCGAGTCATGCCGGCGGCCGTGTGCAATGATTTGCACTCACAACCAGCACCGTTCCCTTTGTGAGAATTGGCCGAATCCTGCGACGTTACTTTGGTAATGTCCGCTGATAAAGCACGACGTGAATGATGCTGAAGTCGCGCTCACTCATCTTTGTGTAGTGAGCGGCGAAGATAGACTGCATGCGCACTGTGAATGTGTCCGGGCCCCAATTCTGCACCACCCACAGCCGCTGGTAACGTTCCGGCAGTTGCGGAAGCAGGGCGAAATCCGGCTGCGTTCCCTTCAGCAGGCGCGCGTCCGCGCGCGGCGGAAATACCACCACAGGAGATGGATATTGCAGCCAGCGCTCCCGGTAGTACTCATAGGCCAGTCGCGCCAGGGGATGGTAGAAGAGCACTGCGTCACCCGGCTGTGTTCGCGAAAGCATGTAATGTACTGCGCCTCGCCAGTCCTGTTCCGGAGGATCGAACCCGGTGCGGTAGTACTCGGCCACTCCGCGAAGTGAGAGCGCCACTATGACCAGCAATACCGGCGCCAGCAGCCACTTTGGACGAATCATACTCAGCCCTGTTGCCACCAGCAGCACCCAGGCCGGCAGGCAGAAAATAAAGTAGCGGCTCACAAACATCGGCTTAAAAAGAGAGAGCACCGTCGTCATCGCCACCGGCAGCACCAGCCACATCCAGACAAGAGCTTCGCCCCAAACCAACTGTCTTCCTGCCTGCGCCGGCAAGCGAATCAGCCTCACCAGCGCCAGTACCAGGCCGACTGCGCATATCAGCAGCAAAACCAGGCCGCCGCGGCCGCTCAGCAACGTCGCCAGGGCATAGAAATCCTTCCACTTGGTGGGCTGCACCCAGCCCACCTGGCCACGATTTTTCGTGGCTACAAACAGCAGAGCAGGAACGGCCAGCACGACGATGATCCCGCTGCTGATCAGAAAGTTTCTCCATGGGAAACCGCGTTTGCGAAGCGCTGCGGCCAGCCAGAACACGGGCAGCATAAGGCCGGTGAAGAAATGGGCATACATGCCCAGTGCCAGCGCAATCACCAGCCCTGCCCAGTCCCCCCTCTTGTGTGGCGCATCCATGCACCTCACAAAGAACCAGCAGGCCAACACCACCAGGAATGCAAACAGGCTATAAGCGCGTGCCTCCTGCGCGTAACGCACATCGAACGCGTTCACCGCCAACAGTAAGGCCGCTACCAGCCCCGCCCTCTCCGAGACCAATTTGCGTCCCAGAAGATAAACAAAAGGAATGGCAGCCACCGATGGCAGCAGCGAAAGCAGACGTACGAAGAATTCGCCCTGCCCCAGATGCATCCAACTGCGCAAGAGCGTGTAATACAGACCCTCATTCAGCTCCCAGCTCAGCACGATGTTGCGGAAGCCTGCTGGATCCAGCCGCGCAATAGAAACGCTGACAATCTCATCCAGCCAGAAGCTTTTTTTCCCCAGGTAGAGCAGGCGTAAAAGCGCCGCCAGTGCCGTAATTCCGCTGATCAAGATAAAGCGAAACCACGGCGTGAACAGGGTTTGGGCGGCAGCCGCCTGGGGTGCAGATTTCAGCTGAAGGCCGGGCTCAGGCATGTTGCAGTTCGTGCTTCAGGATACACCGGATACCAACCAGTCTCTGGTGACGCGGGCGCCCCCGCCCGCGGCGCAGTGCGAAGCATGGCGTCATGCTGAGGGCCTTCAGGCCTGAAGCATCTCGCGTGCAGTGCCGCGTTCTGCTGCCACCCTTATGGCGCGTCCACTCCCTCGCCCGCGCGCTTCGGAGGAGAACAGATTCGTATCAGGGCACGTCTTCAGGCGTGCCGTAAACGGCACAGAAAGACGGCGGCTTTAGCCGCTGTAAAACAAATTGCCGTTTCACATCCGAATACTACGGCTTCAGCATGCGCTGAAAAAATTCCGCCGTCGCCTTGTATCCCGCTACCCAGTTGCGCCAGAGAAGCATATCGTGTGCTTCATCCGGAAATACCAGTTGTTCGAAGCGCACGTGATTGGTCCGCAGGCGTTGCGCCAGGTCCACGGTCTGGCTGAAGGGTACGTCCGGATCGTCATCTCCCTGAATAAGCAGCACCGGCGACTGCCAGTGCTCCACGGAGGCATCCGGCGACGACTCCCAGGCCAATTGCTTGGCCTGTTCTGCGTCAGGCGCGTTCCTGAACCCGGGAAGGTTCGTCACGAAAACCGACCAGTCGTGTACCCCGGCAAAGTCTACTCCAGCGGCAAAAATATCGGAGTTGCGGGCCAGTCCCATGGCCGTAAGCAAGCCGCCGTAGGAGCCGCCCCACATCCCTATGCGATGCGGGTCCACGATGGGCAACCGCTGGAGGTAGTGTGCCGCGGCCACAATGTCCTGGTACTCCGCTGCACCTTTCGGCCCGCAATGCGGCGTCTCACGAAACGCCCGCCCATACATGATCCCCATGCGGTAGTTCACCGAGAGCACAACGTAGCCCAGGCTGGTGAGGTATTGATTTTCGGCATAAGCGTTGTGGTAATAACCCATGTAATGGAAACCCAGCATCATCTGCCGAATCGGCCCGCCGTGCATCCAGACCAGCGCCGGCCCGGGGCGGGTGCGCCCGCGAGGCACAAAAAGCTGGCCATGAATTTGCAGCCCGTCAGCGCTGGGAAAGACCGCTTGCTTTGGTGTCACCAGCTGATCTGAAGGAAAATCGGCCGGCAGCGCCTCTTTAGCCAACATCTCCCGCCCCGTTCTCGTGACCAGGTAGGGCATGGCCGGCGTGGTGGCGGTTGAGCCCAGGCAAAGCACGTAGCGGCCATCCGCTGTCTCCACGGGCTTCCACTCCATGGTTTCGCCACGCGTGAGAGCCTGCGGCGCTCCACCCTCCACCGGCACACGCCACAGGTGCCGCCGGTCAATGTCGTTCTGGTTCGAGGAATACAACACGCTGCGGCCATCGGAGCTGAGCGTAACGTCCTCAACCTCGAACTGGCCAGGCGTCAGCAACCTAGGCGCGCCACCCGCAGCGCTGATGGAATACAGATGGCTCCAACCGTCTTGTTCCGAGGCGAAGACAATTCGATTTTCCGCCGCAAACTTGAATGAGGTGTCCTCGGTCAGCTCCGGCAGCGAATCGTTCAGCGCCGAGCCGCTGTGCCAGACCTCGTGTCCCGCGCCCCTAGAGGCATCGGCAACCCAGATGGCCCACGGATGCGGGCGCTCAGGGATCAGCGGCAGCCCGCGTTCCACCCCCGGCTGGCGCACAAAGGCGACCAGCCTCCCATCTGGCGACCAACGCGGCATCGAATCGCGATCCACGCTGGGCGCCAGGTACACAATGCTGTCCCGGCCAAAATCGTAAATGCCGATAAAGCTGTGGTCGCCACGCCGGCTGGCGAAAGCGATGCGCCTGCCGTCCGGCGACCAGCGCGGGCTCACATTCTCTCCCCGCACTTGCGCCAGCTGCTGCGCCGCTTTGCCTCCGCCCACCGGCGCAATCCACACCTGCTTCTTCCCTGCCCACGCCACCGATTTCCCATCGGAAGAAATCTGCAGGTCCTCGCAGTCCTCGCCCGTGCAATTAATTTCCCCTAGCAGCCGGGGCTCTCCTCCCGCCACATCCACCGCCAAAACTTCGTGCTTGGCGCCGTTTACGTTGCTGGTGGGATTGGTCACGTCGCCGCTATCCTCAAACAACTCGGTCCCGCGCACATACACTGCGGTGCTTCCGTCCGGCGTCAGCGCGAGCGCCGGAATATCCTGGCCGTCATCGGCGGTGTAATGCGTGACAGGACGGGCGTGGAAGTCGGGCGCATCTGCTACCAAGATGTTCCGTACACCTCGCTGGTTGAAGACCCAGGCCACGCGACCGCTTTTCGCCGCAGCCACCAGATGGTCGGGAAAGGAGTAACTCATCACCTGTTCGAGTGTGAAAGCGGCCCAGGCAGCGGAAGCCAGGCAGAGAATGACACTCAGATAAGTGAGACCGCGCAGGATTTTCTGGAGCATGACGCGCCAGCCTACGCCACCGGCCATGCTCTTGCCAAGCACAGCCAGCGGCAAACCGGTCGCCTTTTTTCCACCCGCAGCAGCTCTGAGTTGCATCCAACAACCTTGCCATTATTAACCGGCAGTTTGCATCTTTGCACCCGGAAGAGGTTACGATACCCGCATGTCGGCTTACCCTGCGCCCATTAGGCGGGCGCTTTCCGTCTTGTGCCTGCTGCTGTTCGTGTTGACGGCCGCGCCGCCCTCGGCGGGCTACTCCGTGCTTAGCCATGAAGAGGTGGTGGACCTGGTCTGGGCCGATTCCATTCGCCCCTGGCTGATGCAGCGCTTTCCCAACGCCAGCCGCGACGACCTGCGCCGCGCCCACGCCTATGCCTACGGCGGCTGCCTCATCCAGGACATGGGCTACTATCCCTTCGGCAACCAGCGTTTCAGCGACCTGACCCACTACGTGCGCAGCGGCGACTTCGTCGAGGCTCTGTTCGCCGAGGCCACCGACATGAACGAACTCTCCTTCGCGCTGGGCGCGCTGGCCCACTACGCCTCCGACCTCAATGGCCATCCCTACATCAACCGCGCCGTGGCCGTGCGCTTCCCCAAACTGCGGCAGAAGTTCGGAGATTCGGTGACCTACGAAGACGACCCCAAGGCTCACATCCGCACTGAATTCGGCTTTGACGTCACCCAGGTCGCCAAGAACCGCTTTGCCTCTGACCGCTACCACGACTTCATCGGCTTTGAAGTGGCTACGCCGCTGCTGGAGCGCGCCTTCAAACGGACTTATGGAATTCCCCTGACCGACCTCATCCACAATGAGGATCTAGCCATCGGCACTTACCGGCGTGGCATCAGCAAAGTGATTCCGGAGATGACCAAGGTGGCTCTGCTCATCAAGCCCGCCGACCTGGTGCAGGAAAAGCACAACCGCAACCAGAAGCGCTTCCTCTACCACGTGTCGCGTTCCTATTACGAGCGCGAGTGGGGCAGCCAATACCGCCGTCCCGGCTTTGGCGCTCGCTTCCTGGCTTTTCTTTTTCACCTGATCCCCAAGTTCGGGCCCTTCCGCGCCGTGGATTTCGTGCTTCCCAACCCGCAAACTGAGGATATGTACCTGAAGAGCATGGATGTAACTCTCGCGGACTACCGCCGGCTATTTGACGAGGTAAAAGCAGGCAAATTGCAGTTGAATGACCGCGATTTTGACACCGGTGGAGTTACACGTGCAGGCGAGTACAAGCTTACAGACGATACCTATGCCGCGCTGCTCGACGGCCTCGCCCGCCGTCATTTCGATAACGTTAGCCCCGACCTGCGCAACAATATTCTGGCTTTCTACAGCGACCTGAATGCGCCCATCGCCACCAGGAAACACCACAAAGAATGGGAGCGCACGCTCAGCCAGTTGCAGCAATTAAAAGCTGTCCAGGTAGTGGCCACGCCGGCTCCAGCACCGGCAGACTAGAAAAAACGCAGCACTGGCCATTACGGCTGTAAGCGGAAAAACCCTTACAACCCACTGTGCTCCGCTGGCTTGGAATCCTTCCAAGACACTGATCCTAAGGAGGCAAACTGCACAGTGCCGCCCTTGCCCGGCTGGCCTTTGGCCGACCATCACCAAGGTAACCTTCCTGCGGTTCCCAACGACATTATCATCCGCACTAGATGGACTCCAGGCTTGGCGCATGCGCCACCGGTGTCTCTTTGTGCGCGCTATGACAATTTGCCGACAAATGGCGAAAGGGACGCCCGCGAACTTCGTGCTTTGTTTTCTGGCAAGCCTCGTGATGGCCGTACTCTCCTTTTCGCCCGCCCTGGCCGCAGATTCCAAT
>DASSQB010000430.1:0-2290 GCA_035702725.1 Terriglobales bacterium
TTTTTACGACAGCGCCAACTGGGGCAGCGGCGCCGCCCAGATCGGCCCCGGCACTACCGTGCATCTGTGCGGAGTGATCACCACTTTTAATGGCTCGAGCTACGACTACCTCACCTTCCGCGGCAGCGGCGCGATCGGCCAGCCGATTACGCTGAAGTGGGAGCCTGACGCCAAGTTGAGCGTGCCCACCTGCGGCGCCGGCTCCTGCATTCTGTTCAGCGGCAGGAGTTACCTGGTGCTCGATGGCGGCAGCAACGGCGTCGTGGAAGAAACCGATAACGGCAGCGCCCTCGGCCACCAGGACCGCCACACGGCGCTCTATGGGCGCCCCTGCAATCATTGCGAGTTTAAGAACCTGGCTTTGCGCAACATCTACGTGCACTCGCTCGCCTCAGACGATATCGGGGCCGATGGCCTCACGGTCTCCGGCCCCGGTATTTCCATGCACCACATGAGCTGCACCCATACCAGCGGCTGCTTCACCATTTCCGTGAGTGGAGCGGACGACTCGGTGGAGATGTACAACCTGGAATCCGACAACACCAACCACTGCCTGACTATCGCCGCCAACGGCGCCGGTTACGCCCTGCTCTCCGCCCGCATTCACGACAACAACTGTCACGACTTCGCCAACTGGGACACCACCAGCAACGCCTTCCACCACGACGGCATTCACATTTATGCGCTGAACGGCGCCACTTTTCGCGACATGCAGGTTTACAACAACCTGTTCAGCGGCGACCCCGGGGTCAACGTCACCTCTTTCATTTACGCCACGGGCGATATCAGCAGCTCGTTCTTCTTTAACAACGTTCTGCTCACGCCCCCTGACAAATACTTCAATAACGGCGTGCTCTGCGCCGGAGGCAGCGGCATTGCCATTTACAACAACCTCATTATGGGCGGGACTACCGCTTCCGGCCTGTGCCTGGCCGCCAGCGGAACCGGCATTGCTGTGCGCAACAACATTGTGGGCAAGTGCTCCGGCCTGGTTTCACTGGCCGCAGGCACCACTTTCGTGGACCGCGGCCTCGACCACAACGTCTATGGTCCAGGCCAGAACTGGAAAAATGGCAGTACGTTCTATTACGCATTCGACCAATGGAAAGCGGCTTCCGGCGAAGGGCCGCATTCGTTGAGCGCCGCCGATTTGAAGGTGGATTCCAGCGGGCGCCCCCAGCCGGGTTCGCCTGCCATCAATGCCGGCGCCAACCTTTCTTACCATGCGATCGTGGCGCTGAACGCCGACAAGATTGGCGACCCCCGCTCCGCCTGCAGCGCCTGGGACGCGGGCCCTTACAACCACTTTCCGGGCCCCATCGCCGCCGGCGATTTGTTGCCTCAAATCCAGCCCCGTAGGGGCGTCACAGTAAAGCCCAGGACGGCACTCCTGGGTGAGCGGCAGAACGAAATCCGAGTCCCGATAGGGACGGCACAACCGCCACTGTGATTGGACCTGTCATCCCGAGCGAGGGCGCGTCGAGCTCGCGAGACAAGCACGAGTCGAGAGCCTGCCCTGAGCTTGCCGAAGGGGACCTTGTGCTTTGGTCAAGGTCGAACCTCGCGGCTGGTTTCGAGGACAGTACTCATTTTTATAGAACGTTCTCCTACCCGCTACGCGATCCACGAAAATGACTATTCGGAAGCTTCGTATCAGGGCACGGCTTCAGGGGTGCCGAACCAGCCGGCCTTATGAATGCGGCTTTATCCGCTGCCAACACCTTTGCCACAGGGGCTGAAGCCCGATTTTTCTGAAACCTCCTTCGGCATGCCTGAAGGCATGCCCTGATACAAATTTTTCGTACATCCGGCATCTGGCTCAGAGGTGAAGCTCCATGCCCTCCGCCGCGCGACAACTGACCACCGCCTCCGCCTTCCGGGTACTCAGTTTCTTCGCCACCACCGCCATCTCCCTGCTGATGATGCCCTTCATCGTGCACACCCTGGGAGACCGCCTGTACGGCCTGTGGGCGTTGGTGGCCACCCTGCTCGGCTACTACGGCCTGCTCGACTTTGGCCTCACTCCCGCCGTCTGCCAGCACATTGCGGTAGCCCTCGGACGGGACGATCGCGAGGCCTGCAACGGCGTGGTGGCTGCCAGCCTCCGATTTTTCCTTTTGGTTGCGGCCCTGGTCCTGCTCCTCAGCGGGGTGGTGGCCGCCTGCGCGCCTCTGTTTGCCCAGCGTGCCGGCGACGCCGCCCTTTTTTCGCAAATCATCCTGATTCTCGGCGTAAGCACGGCCTTTAGCTTCCCCTCGCGCGTCTTTACCGGGTTTCTCATCGCCAACCT
>DASSQB010000431.1:0-2642 GCA_035702725.1 Terriglobales bacterium
GCTTGCGCGCGCAAGATTGTGGAAGAGCGCCGCGGCGGCTTTTGTTACGAGATGAACGGCGCCTTCGCTGCCTTACTGCAGGCCATTGGTTTCCATGTCACCCTCCTCTCCGCTCGCGTGGCCCGCCAGGATGGCTCCTTCGGCCCCGAATTCGACCACCTTACCTTGCGTGTAGACCTGGAACGGCCCTGGCTGGCCGACGTCGGGTTTGGCGATTCGTTCGTCGAGCCGCTGCGCCTCCTGCCGGGCATCGCACAGAAAGACGGCAGCCAGATTTACCGCATCACCGAAGCGGCTAATGTGCTGCAGCTTGAAAAGTGGGATTCCGGAGAAGTCTGGAAACAGCAATATCGTTTCACACTTCAACCCCGCCACATGGAGGAATTTGCGGATATGTGCCATTACCATCAGACTTCGCCCGAATCGAGCTTTACCCGCAAGCGCCTGTGTACCCGCGCCACGCCTGACGGCCGCATCACGCTTTCGGACATGAAGCTGGTTATTACCCGCGACGCAAACAAAGAAGAGCGGACGCTCTGCTCCGAGGAGGAATGGCGCGCCACCCTGCGCCAGCATTTCGATATTGTGCTCGATTAGATTCTTACCTCTCGGGGCTGCCCAATTAATCTTCTGCGCGCAAACCCACAGGTAAGAGCGAATCGTCTCGGCGACCCCTGCGTTGATCTTTAGGTAAACCTCCGCCGACAAACTGCACGATTTCCAGGCTATCCCCCTCTCTTAGGTGAGTTTGAGCCCACCTCTCGCGGCGCACGATATCACGGTTCAACTCGACGGCTACGCGGTCCGCCTTCATGCCCAACTGCTCCAGCAGGGCGGCCAGGGTCAATCCTTCCGCCAGTTCCCGCTCCTCGCCATTGATCTGCAGCTTCATGCTTCGATTTTAAACCCCGAAAAAATCATCACCACAGAGGAATGTTTTTTCATTTCTTTTGACACACATCTCCGCAATCAGAACCACCCAAAGCTGAATTTACAGTTGGTTAGACCTGAAGAACCTCTGCGTCCTTCGTGTGCTCTGTGGTTATGGTTTTGCTTTTACGCGCGGGCGGCCTTGCGCAGGCGGAATTTGCGGGTAACCACCCTGCCTCCATGGGTGGCCTGCACCAGAATGTCGGAATCGGAAAGCTCGGGCTCGCCGGCTCCCAGCTTCAGCTCCGCGGTTCCGGAAGAATCGGTGGTCGCCTGGGAATAAACCGGGTCGGTATCGGCCCGCCTCAGCCGCGCTGTTACTTTAGCGCCCTCGACCGGCGACTCGCCTTCGCTCACCACAATTCTCACCATCAGGGCATCGTCGGAGTGCAGCGCGTCCGCATTGGTCCACTGCAGCTTGAGGCCGCTGGGCGCCTTGGGGATCTCCTGGTCAGGACGGCCGAGCACACCTTCCAGGCGGCCTTCGCGGATGGCGTCCAGCACCGACTTGTGCTGCGCCCGCAGGCTTTGTTCCAGCTGCTTTTCCGAAGTGCTGTCCTCCTGCCCGCTTTGCTGGTACGGGGTGGCCAGCTTCCCAATGCAGCGCCCCCGCACAAACACCTGCGTCTGCAGCAGGCGCTCGTTTTCCCGCGCCTCGCTTTGCACGTGATAGACCTTGTCCTGGTGCTTCACATCAGTGTTAAAACCAAAAATCATAACCACCTGCTGCTGCGTACCAGCGAGGATAACCCTCTCTGCCACCGCTAGGCCTCGCTCCCTTGACAGTGGCAACAGTCAAAACCTAATCTAACTAGTTTAGCTCTTGTATTGGCCGCGAATTATATACAGCCAGGTCTATGCCGGACAATTACTTCACTCGCTACCTGCCGTTGTTGATCTACTTCGCCTTCGCCGGAGCGCTGGCCACTGCCATTGTATTGTTATCCTGGATTTTCGGGCAGCGCCGGCCCACTCGGGCCAAGATGCAGCCCTATGAGTGCGGCATGGCCCCGGTTGGCGATGCCCGCGAGCGCTTCTCTGTCAAATTCTACCTGGTTGCCATGCTCTTCATCCTGTTCGATGTGGAAGCGGTTTTTCTCTACCCCTGGGCCATCCTGCTGCGGGAGCTGAAAATGTTCGGCTTCTGGGAGATGCTGGTGTATATCGGCATCGTGCTGGTGGGATTCTTCTATGTCTGGAAGAAGGGCGTGCTGGACTGGTCCTCCACCCGGGGAGAGTCGCTTTAGATGCCCATTGCCCCTGCTATTACCAAACTGGATGACCTGCTGGAGCGCCCGGCGATTGCCGGACTGATGGCCTGGCGTAAGGAGGCAGTGCGGTCCGCCAGGTTCGACCGCAACGAGCTCACCATTTATGTAGAGCGCAGCGCCATTCGCGGGGCTTGCGTCATTCTGAAGGACTCAGCCGAAGCCCAGTTCAATTTTCTTTCCGACCTGACCTGCGTGGACCTGTACCCCTCCGAACCCCGCTTCGAGGTGATTTACCACCTGCTCTCCATGAAGCGCAAAGAGCGGGTCCGGCTCAAGGTGCAGTTGCCGGGCTCGGACCCCAGCCTCGAATCCATTACCAGCGTTTGGCCAGCCGCCAATTTCTTCGAACGCGAGGTATTTGATCTCTTTGGCGTCCGCTTCCAGGGCCACCCCTACCTGCGCCGCCTCCTTATGCCCGAGGACTGGGAGGGCCATCCCCTG
>DASSQB010000432.1:0-7124 GCA_035702725.1 Terriglobales bacterium
GGCCATCATGATGAGCATGAACTGGAAGCTGGCGCTCATCACCTTCGCCGTGCTGCCCTTCATTTTCTTCGCCACCATGGTTTTCCGGCGCAAGGTGCGCGATTCCTACCGGCGCATCCGCGTGGCCATCGCGCGCATTAACGCCTACCTGCAGGAACACGTGAGCGGCATGATGGTGCTGCAGCTTTTCAACCGCGAGAAGCGCGCCTTCGAAAAGTTCAAGACCATCAACGCTTCGCACATGGACGCGTTTCTGGACGCGATCATGGCCTACGCCGTCTACTACCCGGTAATTGAAATCCTGTCCGCCACCGCCATTGCCAGCGTCATCTGGTTCGGTGGCAGCGACGTGTTACGGCACATCACTTCCAACAGCCTGGTGCTCTCCCGCACGGGCGGTCACCTCGCGTTTAAGGTGGTCACCGGCGTAACCACGCTGGGAACCCTGGTCGCCTTTATTCAGTATGCCCAGCGCTTCTTCCGCCCCATCCAGGACTTGAGCGAGAAGTACAACATCCTGCAGTCAGCCATGGCCTCCGCTGAGCGGGTCTTCAAGCTGGTGGATACGCCGCCTGAAGTGGTCTCGCCCGTCGTCACCAAGGTTCCTGCGGGTCCCGGTCGCATCGAGTTTGACCACGTGTGGTTTGCTTACCGCAACATCCCCATCGCGGGCATGGAAAGCAAGGACGGAAAGCCAACCCCTGCGAACGGCGATGGGCAGGAAACCGAGCCCGACTGGGTGCTGCGCGACGTAAGCTTTGCCATCGAGCCCGGCGAAACCGTGGCCATCGTCGGCCACACCGGAGCAGGAAAGACCACCATCATCTCCCTGTTAATGCGCTTCTACGACGTGCAGCAAGGCGCAGTACGCATTGATGGCGTGGATGTGCGCGACATGGACCTGGACGACCTGCGCCGCCGTTACGGCGTGGTCCTGCAGGACCCTTTCCTCTTCAGCGGCACGGTGGAGCAGAACATTCGCCTGGGTTCGGCCTGGATTGAGGACGAGGCGGTGGAGCGGGCCGCCGAAGAAGTCAACATCGCTGACTTCATTCGCAGCCTGCCCGAGGGCTTCAAGGAGGGCGTCCGCGAGCGCGGCAGCACTCTTTCCACCGGCCAGAAGCAGCTCATCTCCTTTGCCCGTGCCCTGGCCCACGATCCCAAGATTCTCATTTTGGACGAAGCTACCTCTAGCGTGGACACGGAAACCGAATTCCGTGTTCGCGAAGCACTTACTCGCATGGTTGAGGGGCGCACGTCCATTGTTATCGCCCACCGCCTCTCCACCGTGCAGCGCGCCGACAAGATCCTGGTGATGCACAAAGGCAAGCTGCGCGAGATGGGCACCCACCAGCAACTGCTCGCCCAGCGCGGCATTTACTGGAAGCTCTACCAGTTGCAATACAAGGACCAGGAAATCCCCGCCGGCTCGCCCAGCACCGTTGCCGGGGACGACTGATTGCGGTCAACTCTCATCCTGTAAAAGCGCCAAACGCGCTTGCTCGAGGCCGACAGTCCGTGCAGTCTGTTGTCGCCGCCGCTGCTCGCTTGCCTGCATGATCTCGCTCATGTCCGCCGCCGGCCGAATCTCGAAAACGTTGCCGTACTTCAGGGCCGGATGCTGCGCCATAAGCTGTACCGCATGATTCATGTCCCGTGCCTCCAGCACGAGAATGCCGCCGAGTTGTTCCTTGGTTTCCGCATAGGGACCGTCCGTGGTTGCGACTTTGCCGTTCTTCCAATACACGGTCAAGGCGGTTTCCGGAGGCTGAAGCCCTTCTCCACCAACCCAATGCCCGTTGGCGCGAAGATGGTCGTCGTATTCAAAGGATGTGTCGAACATCGCGTTTTTCTCGCCCTCGGTCATGGCTTCGAATTTGCCTTTATCGAAGTATCCGAAACAGATGTATTTCATGGTTCTTCTCCTCGTTCTTCTTTTCTGGGTTGAAGCCAGCAGCACAGCGGTCGCAGATTTTTCCCTTACTGTTTCAAGTAACGAAGCGCAACACATCCTGATTTGAAAATCTTTGACCCAACAAGTTTTAATTGCAATCTCTCCGGCAGGCTAACACCTTCCAACAACCGTCTTCCTTCTCCCGCAAGGATCGGGTTAACCATAAAACGATATTCATCAACCAGGCCAAGCTCGATAAGTTGTGAAGAAACATCTACACCGCCGACTAAAATATTTTTGCCTCGTTCCTGTTTCAAATTGAATATTTCGTCGCGAAGGTTCGTACGAACAATTCTCGTATTCTTATCTTCAGCGCTGTCTAACGATCGTGAAACCACAATTTTGTTGATGGAGTCAAATGTTCGAGCAAATTCGTTCTCTGCTTTTGTCATAGACTGGTTTTTTGCGACTTCAGGCCAAAAAGGAACCATCAATTGATAGGTCTTGCGCCCGAAGACGAGCAGGTCAACCTCTCGCAGGAGCTGCGTAAAATATTCGTGGGTTTCCTCATCAGCAATTTGCTTGGTGTGGTCGCAGCAGCCGTCCACTGTAATGTTGATTGCGAAGATTAGATTTCTCATTGGAGTGTCCTGACCCGCTGTCATGTGCCAGCTGAGAGTTTGAGGCCCGGCGCGCCGGATCGCTCATTCTATAGTCGTCGCGGAGAGAGAAAATCGACAGCCGAGGCGAACCATTCTTACTTCAACCCTCAATCATGACGTAACCCCCGTCTCGCATTACCTGTCGAACTGGATCGCACTCTGCGGTGGATCCTGTCATAGCGATCAGAAAAGGTAGGGCACCAGGGCGGCGGTCCGATGGGCATAGTTGGCATACGTCTCCCCAAATTGCGAACGCATCCACTCCTCCTCCAGGCGGAGCTTGGACCAGAGCACGAAGAATACTAGAACGAAACCGATGACCCCGCGCACCTGGGAGAGCGCAATCGCGGTGCCGAGAAACCCGGTCAGAATGCCCGTGTAAATAGGGTGACGGACCAGGGCATAGGGGCCGGTGGTAATCAGCTCGTGGCCCTGCTTAATGGTTACGGCGCTGCTCCAGTTGCTGCCGAGGTGCTGGCGCGCCCAAACGGCGAAGAGAAGGCCGACGACGGTAACCGCAGCTCCACTCCAAAAGGGCCAGATGCCAGACGGCCAGAGCTGGCGGTAGAGCCAGGGCAGCGGGATGCGAGTTGTCAAAAGAAGGACGATCACGGCCAGGAAGGCGAGGGCCCGCAAGATGCCCGCGGCGGCCGGCTCGCTGTGCTGGGCGGTTTTGGTACCAGCGGCCCTGATCCGCCAATAGAGAAGAAAGGCGACCCACACCACGGGAAAGAAAGATTTAAAGAACCAGAGCATTCAGGAACACCCGGCGTTGTAGCCTGTTTGGAAAGATCTCTGACGTCGGCTCACGCCGCCGCGTCGCCGAAGGAGCCGGTCCGCAAAGGCCCGCTGGGCCGGTAGGTGCTGATGATCACGCCTGAGGGCACAGCCTTCGTGCCGACGAGCGCCAGTTCCCGTGGCGGGGTTCCCTCCGCAAAGAGGCGTTTGCCAGTGCCTAACAGGACTGGAAAGACGAGCAGCAAGACCTCATCAGCAAGCCCGTGTTCGAGCAGCGCCGGGGTCAGCGTCGAACTGCCCCAGACGATCAGGTGCGGCCCGTCCTTCGCCTTGACGCGGCGAATGCCCTCGACGATGTCCGGTCCAAGATCCTCGGCCGGCCCCCATCCGAGACTCTTCGGTCTGTGGGTCGCCACGTATTTCCTCGCCGCGTTCAGACCGTCCGCCATCGAACTCTTTGGGGCTTTCGGCCAAAAGCCGCTAAAGAGATCGTAAGTTCGGCGGCCCAGCAGCAGATCGAAAGCCTCGCCTTGAGCCGCGACGATGGCCTCTCCGCCGGCAGGATCGGAGTACGGCGCCGCCCATCCGCCGTAGGGATAGCCGGGGTCTTCGTTCGGCCCGCTGGGGGCCTGAATCACGCCGTCCAGCGAGATGTGTTCGATGATTGTGATCTTTCTCATGCTGTCTCCTTTTCACACGGGTTTGCAAGGTGCCCCACCCTACGCGGTTTTCGTAGGGTGGGGATTTTCGTCCGACAAAACTCCCCACCCAAGCCAGAACCGGGCTTGGATTGGAGCACCCGGCAGGCGCGGTGAACCGCACTTCGACGGGTTCTCCGTCAGTTAAACGGGCGCACCTCGACCGGCGCCCGACAGGCGACGGCGGCCTTACGCCCCCACGCCAGCGCCTCGTCCAGGCTGGCGGCTTCCAGCACCCAAAAACCGCCGATGTGCTCCTTGGTCTCCAGGTACGGCCCGTCGGTGACGAGCACCTTGCCACCGGGCTGCGCCCGCAACGACTTCGCGCTGCTTGCCGGGCGCAGGCCGCCAACGAAAACCCTGACACCGGCGGCCACCATCTCCTGGTTGAGCGCGCCGATATCGCGGCGCATGGCTTCGTCCTCGCGGGACGCGTCGTAGTTGTCGGGGTGGTGAATCGCAACCAAAAATCGCATCTTGAATTCTCCTATAAGGGTCTTCGGGCAGGCAGTATAGCCTTGCGCGCTGGGTGGTTCATCCTATAGTCGTCACGCGGGCAGTAAATCGACAGCCGGGGCGAATTATTTTTTACTTCAATTCCTGGAGCCGCCGGGCGAGAAAACGGCGGTCCGGTTCCTGATGCGCCAGGGCGAGCGCCTTCTCATAGGAAGCACGGGCCTCTGCAATCCGCCCTAATCTGCGGCACAGATCGGCACGGGCAGAGTGCGCGAGGTGATAGTGGGCGAGTTGTTCGCGCGCCAGCAAGTTATCAATCAGACGAAGGCCCTGCTCCGGACCTTCGCACATGGCAACGGCCACGGCGCGGTTCAGTTCGACCACCGGGGATGGCTGAATCTGAAGCAACCGGTCGTAGAGCAGCGTAATCTGGCGCCAGTCCGTGGATGCTGTGGAGGAACTCTCGGCGTGAACGGCCGCGATGGCCGCCTGCAGAGTGTAGGCACCGAAGCGGCGGGAGCGCAGGGCGCTTTCGGTGAGCGCGATGCCTTCGGCGATCTGCTCCCGGTTCCACAACGACCGCTCCTGGCGCTCCAGCAGGATCAAGTCTCCGTCGGGAGAGATTCTGGCGGAGCGGCGCGACTCGTGCAGCAGCATGAGCCCCACGAGGCCCATGACTTCGGGCTCAGGAAGCAGGTCGAGCAGGAGTCTGCCCAGACGGATCGCCTCGCGGCTGAGTTCGGCGCCTGTGGTTTCAGCCGAGTATCCCTCGTTGAAGATCAGATATACGACCAGGAGGACGGCTCCCAACCGCTCCGATAATTCCTGAGACGCGGGCACCTGGTAAGGAATTGCCTTATCGCGGATGAGAGCTTTGGCGCGCACGATGCGTTGGGCGAGGGTTGCCGGCGTAACCAGAAATGCCCGGGCAATCTCCTCCGTGGTCAGGCCGCAGATTTCACGCAGGGTGAGCGCAACCTGTCCTTCCGCAGGCAGAGCGGGATGGCAGCAGGTGAAGATCAGACGAAGGCGATCATCTTCGATCTCCTCGTCATCGTCGTTGTTATCGGGGGAACCTTCGCGGATGCGCTGCTCGTTGGTATGCGCTTCCGTGTAGAGCGCAAGATCTTTCTCTGCTCCGGCGAAGCGTGCGCGCCGGCGCATAGCGTCTATGGCCTTGAAGCGTGCCGTGGAAATCAGCCAGGGGCGAGGCTTATCCGGAATGCCCGTCCGAGGCCAGGATTCCACAGCGGCAGCGAAGGCCTCATGCATGGCTCTTCGGCGAGATCCAGATCTCCCAAGAGGCGCACCAGCGTCGCCAGAACCCGGCCCGATTCCGCTCGGTAAAGAGTCTCAATGGTCCGGCTGAGTTGTTCGGGCACGTGCGGCGGCATCTACGCCAAACTAGCAAACAGAGCGGCTCGACACAACTGCGCTCGGGCTCCCCCTAGCCAGAATTCAGTGGCCCGCCACTGCCTTGATCGAGGGTTTGCAAAGGGACAAGAGCACAGGTCCTCGCAAACGCGTTTTGTTGCCAAAAACCGGTTGTGAAGTTCCCGCCGCAAAGCCTCGCAGGCAACGTTTCTATCCCCGTACATCTCCCGTTTGCGCGATGTCGCATAGGGTAGCGGTACAACTCGTAGCCTCCCTCAATCTCGTTGCTGAACTCCCACACCAAAGCTTGCTATTCTGAGCGCATCACCGAACTGCCCTTTGCCCATTGCCACCGACCAACGACCAGCGACGAACGACCGTTTCGCCAACCAGCAACCACCGGCAGCCGACAACCGGACGCTCCCTCCGCGTTCTCATCTCCGCCGGCGAAGCCTCCGGCGACATGTACGGCGCCCAGCTCATTGAAGCCTTGCGTCGTCGCCGACCGAACCTCGAAGTCTTCGGCCTGGGTGGTGACCGCATGCGTGCTGCCGGCTGCGAAACGCTGGTGGACGCCAGGGACATTGCCGTGGTCGGAATAATCGAGATTCTCCGCCACCTCCCACGCATCTACGCGCGCTTTGGCCGCCTGCGCCGCGCCATTGCCCAGCGCCGTCCGGACATAGGCGTGGTCATTGACTCCCCTGCCTTCAACCTGCGCGTGGCCCGCGCTCTGCACCGCCGGGGCATCCCGGTGGTGTATTACGTGGCACCCCAATTCTGGGCATGGCGCCAATGGCGGGCGCGCATTGTGCGTCGCTACGTGCGCCGAGCCCTCACCATCTTTCCCTTTGAAGTGGATTTCTGGCGGCACTGGGGCGTGCCCGCGCAATTTGTTGGGCATCCCCTGGCCGAGGCCGCCCGGCCCGGCATCAGCCGCGACGAGTTGGCCTCCCAGAACGGGCTTGACCCCGCCAAGCCCTGGATCACGCTCATGCCCGGCAGCCGCCGCCGCGAGGTAGAAATGAATCTACCCACCATGCTGGCAGCCGCCGCCCGCCTGGGCCGAGGCTATGAATTCCTGCTGCCGGTGGCGCCCACGCTGGAGACCAGGTTCCTCCGTCGGCTGACGGGGCAGGGAAGCGGTATCCACCTGCTGGCCGACGCTCGTTGTGCGCTGGTCCACTCCCGGGCCGCGGTTGTGGCCAGCGGCACGGCGACGGTCGAGGCCGCCATGATGGGCACGCCCTTTGTCATGGTCTACCGCGTCTCGCCCCTCAGCTTTGCCTTGGGCCGGCCTCT
>DASSQB010000433.1:0-12521 GCA_035702725.1 Terriglobales bacterium
AAATGGCCGCACTGCTCGAAGAAGCATCTACTTTCGTTGTGTAAGGAGCACCACCATGCCACTGCAGAGATTGAAAGAATTGCTGGACCGAAATGGTGTTCACTACGAATGCATCGTGCATCTTCCCGCCTATACGGCCCAGGGGATCGCCGCCGTGACGCACATTTCGGGCAAGGAACTGGCCAAAACTGTGATAGTGAAACTGGACGGCTCGCTGGCCATGGCGGTGCTGCCGGCTTCGCATCGCATTGACATGAGGCGGCTGCATGAGGCGACGCGAGCGAGCACGGTGGCCGTGGCCACCGAGGCGGAGTTCAAGGACGCCTTCCCCGGCTGCGAGACCGGCGCCATGCCTCCCTTTGGCAGCTTGTATGGATTGCCGGTGCTAGTGGATGAAACGGTGACCCACGACCGGGAAATCGTGTTCAATGCCGGCACGCACACGGAACTAGTGCGCCTGGCGTATGAGGACTTTGCGCGCGTAGAAGGACCGAAAGTGCTGAAATTTTCGGCCGGGGCCTCCACGGCAGCAGCGTAAGCAGCAAGGGGAGGTCTTTCTTATTATTCCCCCGGAGCAGAGCTTGCTCTCCGGCGCTCGGCACGCGCCTCTTATGGTTCCGAAAGTAACCTGCTGGGCGGCACTGCGTTGACGGATTTCGACGGCCTGGCCAATAATCAATACGCGCCCGCAAATCGTTTCAGATTGCAAAGTATCGCCCGAATAACTGGGGATACGACTCTCTTCTTAAAGTTTTCAGAGACAGTGCCCAGAAATTTAGCGTCTAAGTAAGCTGTGTGCCTGGCTGGAGGGCCGATGAGGCGAGGCTGGTGGGTACCTGTGGTTGTAACGGCGTTGCTGCTGAGCGGTTGCGGAGGAGGATCATCGCCGCCAGTGGCGGTTAGTGTCTCGCCCAAAATGGTAACTCTGTCACCGGGTGCATCGCAGGTGTTCAAAGCGACGGTCACCAATAGCTCCAATGTTTCCGTCACCTGGCAGGTCAACAGCACACCAGGCGGCAATGCCAAGGTTGGAACCGTAAATGTGTTCGGCGTGTATGTGGCTCCGGCCACGGAGCCCACTCCGCCCACGGTAAATGTGACGGCGGTGTCGCAGGCCGATGCCACGAAGTCGGCCACGGCCTTGGTGACCATCGCCCAGCCGAGCGGAGCCGCCAACCAGCAGGCGCAGTCTTTGCCCATCAAATTGGGCACTTCCGGGGGCGACAGCCTGGACCTGACCAAGAGCGGCAACACCATCACTTGCTGCTCCGGCACTTTGGGTTCGCTGGTGCAGCGGGCAGGGACGTTCTACATCTTGAGCAACAATCACGTGCTGGCCCGGTCCGACCAGGCCAAGGTCGGCGAACCTGTCACCCAGCCTGGGCTGGTGGACAGCAACTGCACTCCGGCCACCCCGGTGGCCAATTTGAGCCAGTTTGTGCAGTTGCCGCAGGGCGGAACCAGCACCAGTCCCAAAACCGGCACTGTGGATGCGGCCATTGCCCAGATCGTCAGCGGGGCGGTGGACACTTCGGGCAGCATTCTGGAACTGGGCGCGGCGAGTGCCACGCCTAATGTGCCCAATCCCGCGCCTCCGGCGAGCAGCACGGTGGCGCCGTCTATCGGCATGGGCGTGGCCAAGGCGGGGCGCAGCTCGGGCCTGACTTGTTCCAGCATCAGTTCTGTGAATACGATTGTGGACATTGATTACGCAACCAGTTGCAGCGGCGGCACCTCGTTTACGGTCGAATACGACAATCAGATTGTGATCAGTGGGGGCAGCTTCAGTGCGGCGGGCGATTCCGGTTCGCTGGTGGTCAACACAAGCACGGCGCAACCCGTGGGCCTGCTCTATGGCGGGGATACCACCAGCACGGTGGCCAATCCCATCAGTACAGTGCTGAATGCGCTGGCTGACAGCCGGGGAAATGTTCCCACGATGGTGGGAGGGGCGCAGCACGCGATCGTCTGCCCGAAACCGGGCACAGCTGCTCCGGCCAGCGCGCAGGCAACCGCGCCGCTGGCGGCAACCGAGGTCGCGCGGGCTACGGAGGCGGCTGACCGCCACGCCGCGAGATTGATGGCCAATCCGGCTGTGGCCGGGGTAGTGGTAGGACGCAGCCAGGACGAACCCGGCAAAGCCGCAGTGGTGATTTATGTCAAGTCGCTGCCAAGCCCGGCAATCTTCCCTGCGCAGTTGGATGGAGTACGAACCCGGATAATGCCCCTATCCGCGAGCGGATCCGCAAACGCCGTGCCGGCGGTCGCGGTAGAGGAGGCGGAGGTGGCGCGGGTTGCCGCCATCAAGCAGCAGCGCTCCGAGCAGTTGCTGCGCGATAATCCAGCAATCTTTGGGGTAGGCGTGGGCGCCAGCGAAGACAGTCCCGGCGAGGCTGCCGTGGTGCTTTTTGTGGACAAGGACATGTCCTACACGCCGCCAGCGGTTTTGGACGGGGCACGAATCAAGGTGCGGCGCAGTGATCGCTTCCGCGCCTGGGGATGGAACGAATCGCGGCAGCAGCCGCGCGCCTGTTCTTCGAGCAAACGACCCTAAGGAAACTCTGATTGGGTGGTGCGGGCTTGCCTCGCAACCTCGAGGCGCCCTCGCTCGGGATGACAGGTTCATACAGCCCTGAATAAAGTCGTGTGCGGGATGGTCCGGGATTTGCGGACGGCCTTAACGCCGTCCCTTTCAAAGCCAGCGCCTTAATCGAAGTTCGCCCCAGCGGTTTTCGCCAAATCTCAGGCGGAGCCGGTACCGCGGCTCATGCGCCGGGAAACCCAGCGCAGCAGTTCGTCGGGGTGAATGGGTTTATTGAGGATGTCGAAGTCGTGGCCAGCGGCGCGGGCGCGTTGCATCAGGTCCACGGCCGCCGCCTGCCCGGTCAGCAGCAGGATTTCGCAGCTGGGAAGCATTTCCCGGACGCGAATGGCGACCTCCACGCCGTTCATGTCGGGCATGATCACGTCGCTGATGAGCAAGGCAGGCTGGAAGTCGAGGCTCTTGCTGAGCGCTGCGCGCCCGGAGTAAGCCACCTGGCAATCATAGCCGCCCTGGCGGAGGATGAGGCCCAGGGTATCGGCAATCAGGATTTCGTCATCAGCAATCAGCACTTTGAGCTGCGCGCTCATGAAAGTCCGGCCCGACCTCTGCAGAACGATAGATCAGAGTTTCCCAATGCGCTTCAATTCCGCCTGCAGCGCCCGCTCCACTTTCCTGGATTGCCTCTCGCCGCGGGCCACGCGGCTAACATAAGAGCGGTCCACGCCGAGGCGGCGCGCCACACGCGCATACAGGCCGCGATACTGGAGGTATCGCGCCAGTTCGCGGCTCTTGCGGCTACGGGCTGTCACCATTGATGACACAAATACAGCTTTTAAGTGACTTTCTTTGATTTCCGACTACTATAACGCTGGCGTTAACGGTGTCAAGGGAGATTGGGAACCTGGTGGATTGACGATTGTCGATTGAAAAACCGGCACTCAGCAGTCAGCCATCAGCATTCAGCCCGCCAAGTTGACCTGCTGTACCTTCCCAACTTGAAGAGCCCGCCGCGCAGGCGTTTTTCAATCACCAATCGTCAATCGTCAATTGTGGGAGTACTTGGGCGCCGGCATGGGCCGGCTGCCCATGCGGTCGCGCCACAGAATGGCGTTCAAGCGCCGCGCCGGGGCAGCGTCGGCGTGAGTGAAATCCATTTTCATGGAAGCCTGCGCTCCCGGCGCTTTGGGCGAATTCATGCGATAAAGCAGGCCGTTGTCCCGATTGCGGTAGTCGGCCTTGAAAGGCGGCTGCCCTGACCAGCTAAACAAGGGCGCCATGAGCGGGGCCAGCGCATCGTTGTTGTTCATGGGTGGCAAGTTCAGCAGGGCCTCCATGGTGTGAATCACGCTTACAGTGGTGTAGAAGTGGTGATCCACATAAGGATCAGCAGCTGAGCCGGGCGAATACTTGCTGATGACGAAAGCGATGCTGCGGTGCGCATCCACATGGTCGGCGCCGTCCTGAGCATCGTCTTCCAGCGCAAAGATGATCGTGTCGTCCCAGTAAGGGCTATGGGAAACCGCCTCGACCACGCGGCCCAGCGCCAGATCATTGTCGGCCACGGAAGCGGCCGGAGTGGGAAAATCGGGCCTCGTGCCTGCGGTGTGGTCATTGGGCAGGCGCAGCAGGGTAAAAGCCGGCAACTGCTCTCCCGCGCCTTGCTGGCGAGCGCGCACGAACTGCTGGAATTCGTTGAGGAAGTCGTCCACCCGCAACTGATCGGGAAAATCAAGACGAAAGTCGGCGTAGTGGGGATCGAAGTGGCCGCGCAGTTCCGGCTTGGTGGGCACATCGCGCGCCAGCATGGGAACCGGCCACGGCCAGGGACTCCGCGAACCATGCGGTTGACCCAGATTCGGCGGCAGCGGCTCGCCCTGGTTGATGCGGGGACGCCGGCAAGGCTCTTCCGGTTCCTCCGGCGTGCCCATGCGCGGCGAAGCCGGGCCGCTTTTTACTCCGCACCAGATGCTGGTCACGTACTCGCCATAGTGGCGGTAGGTGAGCCCATGCCGCGCCAGATTGCCCCAGAGGTATCCGCTTTCCGGTTCGTTGACGTCGGCTGTACCCTGTTGCAAGGGAAAATCGCCGGCGACCTCCCCTTCATAGTCGTAGCTGCGTTCGTAACCGCGATAGCTGAGTTGCCAGGTCTTCTCGGTGTAATCGGAGGTGATACCGGCGGTGGACCACACGTGGCCATCGCCGGAAACTTCGCCGCTGTCGTAGAAATTGTCCAGAATGCCGAACTGGCGGGCCAAAGCATGCTCGTTGGGGGTGACGTCCTCGCCGAACATGGTGAGGGAAGGGTCGCCGTCGCCCGCCTTCAGGTCGCCCAGAATCTGGTCGTAGGTGCGATTTTCCTTGATGATGTAGATGACGTGACGAATGGGATTTTTGCCAGAACGGAACAGCATCTGTCCGGGATCGCTCTTCATCAGATTACTCTGCTCCACCTGAAGAGTGAGACCGGCAAGCTGCGGCTGGGCCTGGCTCACACTGACGCGGGCGATGGAGCCGCGCAGAAGAGTGGGGATGTAGCCGGTATCGTTTCCCCGATGCGTGTGGTCGGAGTTGGGACCGGTGCCTTCGCCTTTGCCGCTGGCGATCAGCAGATCGTCGCCGCGCGCTGCCAGAGCGGTGGGATACCACTGCGTGGGAATGAAGCCAAGGGCGGGCTGGGGAGCGCTTTCAGCCTGCATCTCCGTTCGGAGTGCGGATATGTCGAATACGGCGACGGCATCGGAAGAGGCATCCGCCACGAACAGCAACTTGCCATCGCTGGACTCTGCCAGCGCGTTGGGGAAGGTGCCGCCGAAGGCCTGGCCGGGCAAGCGAGTGGAGAGCAGGCGCAGAAGCTTGCCACGTTTCACATCCACAACGGCAACGGCATCGCTGTTGGAAAGCGTGACAAAGAGCAAATGGTCATCGCCACTCAACAGCATGGCCGTGGGGTGGGAACCGGCTTCCGTGGCTGATTTCGCCTTTAGCAGGGCAATACGGCGGGTAACCTTGCCGCCTTCAAGATCGAGTTCGGCGACTTCCGAGGCGTTCCAAAGACTGCAGAAAGCGCGGCGGCCGTCGCGCGTGACCGCCACGGTATAAGGGTAGGCGGAGGGCATTTCCCTGCCGGCGCTCAGATCAAAGCGGCGCAGCAGCTTGCCCTGCCCGTCGAGCAGCACGGCATTATCGGAGAGATTATTGGCTACCAGCAGCTCTTCCCTGCCGTCCCGCGAAAAAGCCGCGATTCCCGCGGGATAAGGAATCGCTTGCCCGGGCGGCACTTTGGCGAGAAGGCGAGCCACGTGCTTTCCGGCCGAAATTGGCTGCAGGCCAACCGAGATGAAACTCTGCGGCGACACCTTGCCCCGCTCCAACCGGTACACGATGATTCCGTTGCCGGTATCATCCGGCCGCCTGCCGTTGGGATCGGTGATGGAACCGACGGTGGCGTACAAGCGCCCGCCATCGGGGCTGAAGGCCAGGCCAAGGAATATCGCCTGACGGGCATGGGGCCCGAGGCGAGGATCGGGAAAATCTGTAAGCTGGTTGCTTTGCAGGTCGAGTATGGCAACCGATTGACGATAGTGAGATTCTGCGGTGCCGAAGCCGGCGTTGAGCAGTGCCAGGTAGCGTCCGCTGGGGTCGAGCACCGTGGCCACGGGAAGTCCATTGGTTGGCTGCGGGTTTCCCGGAGGCGCCAGCAGGCGCTTACTGCTGGGCAAGGAAATTATCTGCTGCTGGGAAATTTTTTTCTCGTAGCCCAGGGCCAGCGAAATCATCAATAGCACAAGCAGGAGTGAACGCCTCAAGTTGCTCTGCCTTTCCTCGGAAGTGGCCGCTTATTGTAACGGATGAACAGCGTGCACGGGTTGCGCTTTGGTTACACCGCGGGTGAAGCATGCAAGTATTAAAATGCAGGTTCGAGTTTCACTAAGGGAACCATGAGCGACTCCAGCAGCCCGCCTGGCTGGCCAGGCATACCCCCGCGTTGGACCTCCAGCGCGAAATCCGGAGTGGGCACAGCGCTGAGCGCGTCCAGTCGCGTGTGGTTCACGCTCAGCCACGGCATTCTCAACGAGATTTATTTTCCCCGGGTGGACATGGCTTGCACCCGCGACCTGGGACTGATTATCACCGACGGCCGCTTCTACTTCTCGGAGGAAAAGCGCCACGCCGCCTCCGTGGTCAACTACCTGGCGCCGGGTGTGCCGGCCTATCGCCTGGTGAACACGGCGATGGACGGCCGTTATCGCATCGAGAAAGAAATCTGTACCGATCCCTGTCGCCACGTGTGCCTGCAGAAAATACGGTTTGTGCCGCTGCAGGGCAATCTGGCAGACTACCGCGTTTACGTGCTGCTGGCGCCGCACGTGGCAAACTTCGGCTACGGGAACACAGGCTTCCTCGGCGACTACAAGGGCACGCCCATGCTCTATGCCTCGCGCGAAGGGCACGCCCTGGGGCTGGGCTCCTCCACCGACTGGCTGAAACGTTCCGTGGGATATGTGGGCACTTCCGATGGCTGGCAAGACCTGGCGAGCAACTATGAGATGACGTGGGAGTACCCGCGGGCCGAAAACGGCAATATCGCGCTCGCGGGCGAGGTGGACCTGGCCGCGTGCGACGGCGAGTTCGTGCTTTCCCTGGGCTTCGGCCAAACCTCCACCGAAGCCGGCAGCCATGCCCGGGCCAGCCTGCTGGAGGGATTCGCTACCGCCTGCCACGAATACATCCAGGGCTGGCAGGAGTGGCTGGAGCGCGTGGATCCGCCCGACAGCGACGGCAACCACGACATGTTCCGCATCAGCGCCAGCATGCTGCGGACTCACGAAGAGAAAAGTTTTCCCGGCGGCATCATCGCCAGCCTCTCCATCCCATGGGGCTTTTCCAAAGGCGATGAAGACCTGGGCGGCTACCACCTGGTGTGGCCACGCGATCTGGTGGAAACCGCGGGCGGCCTGCTGGCCTTTGAAGCACGGGAAGATGCCCTGCGCGTGCTCGGCTACCTGCGGGTGACGCAGGAGGCCGACGGGCACTGGCCGCAGAATATGTGGCTGGACGGCACCGCCTACTGGCAGGGCATTCAGATGGATGAAGCGGCGTTGCCCATCCTGCTGGTGGACCTGTTGCGGCGCGAGGGCGCTCTGGCCGATGGACAGTTGAGCGAATTCTGGCCCATGGTGCGGCGGGCTGCGGGATTCGTGGTACGCAACGGCCCGGTGACGCAGCAGGATCGGTGGGAGGAAGACCCGGGCTACTCGCCTTTTACATTGGCGGCGGAGATTGCGGCCCTGCTGGTGGCGGCCGAACTGGCGGATATTCATGGCGAACCCGAACTGGCCACGCTGCTGCGTGAGACCGCGGATAGCTGGAATGCCAGCATCGAGCGCTGGATTTACGAAGTTGGCGGCCCGCTGGCGCGCAAGCTCAACATTGATGGCTACTACGTGCGAATCGCTCCGCCGGATGAGGCCGAGCCCGAGTGCGCTTCGCCTCTGCAGGGTTATGTCCCCATTAAGAACCGCCCCCCAGCTGACACTTTTGAGCCCGCGGCCAGCATCGTGAGCCCGGACGCGCTGGCGCTGGTGCGTTTTGGCCTGCGCGCGCCTGACGACCCGCGCATCCTCTCCACGGTGAAGGCCATTGACGCATTGCTGAAGGTGGACCTGCCGCAGGGACCATCGTGGCATCGCTATAACGACGACGGTTACGGCGAGCACGACGACGGCTCTCCCTTCGACGGCACGGGCGTGGGCCGCGCCTGGCCGCTGCTTACCGGCGAGCGCGCTCACTACGAACTGGCGGCAGGCAGGCGTGCCGCCGCGGAAGCTCTGCTGCACAGCATGGAAAAATCCGCTGACGAGAGCGGGCTGATTCCCGAGCAGGTGTGGGAGGCCCCCGATATCACGCCGCTGGAGCTGTTCTTCGGGCGACCGTCAGGCTCGGCGCGACCTCTGGTATGGGCTCACGCGGAATACCTGAAGTTGCGGCACTCCCTGCGCGACGGCAAGGTTTTCGATCAGCCGCCGCAGACCTACCAGCGTTATGTCGTGGAGAAGCAGCCTAGTGCGATCTTCATTTGGAGTTTCAACCACAAAGTGCGCAGCATGCCGCCGGGCAAGCGCCTGCGTCTGCAGATACTGGCGCCGGCCACGGCGCATTGGAGTACGGACGCCTGGCAAACCGCCCAGGACAGCAGCTCGCGTGATACTGGCGTTGGGGTGCACTTTCTGGACCTGCCCACTGACAAGCTGCCGGCCGGCAGCCGCGTGGTGTTTACCTTTTACTGGACCGGCGACAAGCGCTGGGAAGGGACGAACTTTGAGGTGTGTGTGGAGTAGCACTCAGCATTCAGCAGTCAGCATTCAGCCAGCAAGTAGTTAGCAGTTAGTCTTTTGTCATTTCGACGGAATTAGCACGACAGCTAAAAACTTCGTTTTCACCCCTCGCCTTCAGCTTTTGCCACGGTTTTATACGAGCGCGAGAAGCAGGTCCCTCGCTGCGCTCCTTCGCCAAGACTCCGTCGCGCAACGCTCAAGATGACAAAACTTATGGTGGTGCTTACGACCGGCAAAAAGCCAACGGGCTGATTGCTGAGTGCTGAATGCTATCCGATGAAGACTTCGAGCCCACCGTCGCCATTCAGGCGCGCACGCACCTGCGATAAATCGCGAATTACCACCTCGGCATGGGCCAGTTCGGCCAGGGGATAGGTAGTGGCAAGTGCGACCGCTGTCATACCGGCGGCGTGCGCCGATTCTATTCCCGCGGGCGCATCTTCGAAAACCAGGCACTCCCCTGGAGAAAGGCCCAGCAACTCCGCCCCCTTCAGGTAGGGCTCGGGATGGGGCTTCCCCTGGCTGACCTCGTCAGCGGTGACGAAGACCAACGGTTGCGGCAAGCCGTTGTTGGCCAGGCGCCGCGTGGCCAGATACCGCGTGCCAGAGGTCACCACCGCCCAGCGCGCGGCGGGAAGCGCAGAAAGCAGCTCCAACGCGCCCTTCACGCGCTCCAGCGCAGCACTGTCATCGGCTTCAATGGCTTCGATCCGCAGTGTCTCGGCCTCGGCGTCCAGATGCGGCGCCAGCAGGCGAACAGTTTCCAGCGTGCGGCGCCCGTGAGCCACCCGCACGGCTTCTTCGGGCGAAACGTTGTGTTCCGCCGCCCACTGCTTCCAAAAACGTGCCACCGAATGAGTGGAGTCCACCAGAACGCCATCCAAATCAAACAGGATCGCGGCGCAATGAAACTTCTGCCTGGAGATGGTACTCATGAGGAAGGCGCTGAGGTCAGGGCCAGCCGCTCGCGCACGCCCAGGTGTTTCCGGCGGAAATGAGCATTGGCACGTTCCCCCCAGGCGCGCACGAAATAGTAATTCAGGCCGCCGCCGATGAAAGAGCTGGCGACGGGAATGAGCCGCCCCGACCACTTCTCCACCACTTCCCCGCTGGCCTGCACTGCGATTCGCCGGATAACGCGCGGCACCAGGCGGCTGACCACTTCTTTTTCCAGGAACTCGCGGCTCAGGTCCACACCGGCGGCACTGGCGGTGGCCAGCCAGAGCTCCGCGGTTTCCTCATCGGTGTTAAATTCAAATCCGTAAATCAGGCTCAGCTTCTGGATGGTGCGCAGGGTGATGGCGGCCAGAATGCTCAAGTCAGGCAGCACGGTGAGGACGCCGCCCAAGCCGAGGCCTGCGCCTTCTACGGCCGCGATCTTCATGGCGCCGTGAATGGTCTGGTCGGCGACATCGTCCAAATGCGCGATGTCGAGCGAATAAACACCGCGATAGGTGGAAATCGGCAGGCCATAGGCCGCCCGCAACTGCAGCAGAAAGCGCGCGGGATCCACCTTTACCGTTTGGTAGGCTTGGGTGAAACCGCCGCGCAACGCCGCTTCGACGCGACGCATCAACCAGGAATTCTTGCCAGCACCCGACATCTGTTACCACCTTACCGCATCGCCGCAAGACGGGCAAAGCACCTCCGGGGCTGGCCGTTGGCTGAGATTTGCTAGCATACGGACGCAATCACACAGGGGCTAAAGCCCATTGTAGATGGCTACCTTGATTCCCACGGCTGAAGCCGTGGGCTTCCACGGCGGGCCGTAAGCTTCACGGCTGAAGACGTGGGCTTCCACAGGTGAAGCCAAGAGCTTCACAGCAGGCTGAACAGGATGGGTTGAATGCGTCGAATTCCCAAACGGCATATGCGTGCCTTCATGAACGTGTGGCCACCGTTTCTGGGGGCCGGAATCCGGGTCACGCGCCTCCAGCCAGACTGGCGCTGCATCGATGTCGAGATGAAGCTGCGCTTCTGGAATGCCAATTTTGTCGGCACACATTACGGCGGCTCTCTTTATTCGATGACCGACCCGTTCTACATGCTGATGCTGATCGAGAACCTTGGCCGCGACTACATTGTGTGGGACAAGTCCGCTAGCATCCGCTTCCGCAAGCCGGGCAAAGGCAAAATGCTGGCCAGCTTCCGGCTGAGCGAGGAGCAAATCGAATCCATCCGGCAGCAACTCACAACCCAGGCAAAGGTCGAGCCAACCTTCGTGGTCCAGGTAAAGGATGAGAGCGGCGAAGTGGTGGCCGAAGTCCAGAAGCTCCTGCACGTGCGCAAGAAGGCGAGTGCCGGGTAAGCAAATGGCATGCCGCACTGCCCGGCGGCAGGCGTTGTGCTAGCATCCAAGTATTCCAACATGCCAATCGGAAAGCTACAGATTGTGCCCTTGGGGGGTCTGGGCGAGTTCGGGATGAACTGCATGGCCGTGCGCTGGGGCGATGAAATCATCGTCATTGACGCTGGCCTGATGTTCCCCGAAGCCGAGCTCCTGGGCGTGGACATTGTTGTCCCCGACATCACCTACCTGATCGAGAACCGCGAGAAGGTGCGCGCCATTGTGCTCACCCACGGGCACGAAGACCACATCGGCGGTCTTCCCTGGATTCTCTCCGAACTCAATCTTCCGGTGTATGGCACCGAGTTCACCCTGGCCTATGTAGAGGACAAGCTGGAGGAGCACGGGCTGCTGGACGATGCCGACCTGCGGGAAATCCGTCCTGGCGAGCGCTTCACGATTGGCCCCTTCACCATCAACCCGATTCAGGTCACGCACAGCCTGGTGGACTGCGTTTCGCTGGCGATTCACACGCCTTTGGGCGTCATCATCCACACCGGCGACTTCAAGGTGGACCCTACACCCACCGACAACCGGCTGTTCGACCTGCACGCCTTCGCCGAATACGGCAAGGATGGAGTGCTGGCCCTGTTTCAGGATTCCACGAACATCGAGCGGCCGGGCTACACGCCCAGTGAGCGCGCGGTGAGGCGCAAGTTCGACGAGGTGTTCGCCTGGGCGGAGCGGCGCCTGTTCATCTCCTGCTTCTCCTCATCTATTCACCGCATCAAGCTGGCCTTTGAGCTGGCGTTCGAATACAACCGCAAAGTGGCGCTGGTAGGGCGCTCCATGGCCGACTCGGCGGAGATCGCCTCCGACCTGGGCTACATTGACGTGCCCGACGGCCTGCTGATCCATCCCGGCGAAATCAAGAATTTCCCGCCGCAGAAAGTGTGCGTGCTCATCAGCGGCACGCAGGGCGAGCCCATGTCGGCGCTGTCGCGCGCGGCAGTGGATAACCACAAGCACGCGAAAATTGAAGTTGGCGATACGGTGGTGCTTTCCTCGCGCATCATTCCCGGCAACGAGAAGGCCATTTACCGCATGATTGACCATCTCTTCCGGCGCGAAGCGCACGTTATTTACGAGGACGGCTCGCACCCGCCGGTACACGTCAGCGGCCACGCCAGCCAGGAAGAGCTGAAGCTGATTATCAACCTGGTGAAGCCGCGCTACTTCATCCCCATTCACGGAGAATTCCGCCAGCTGAAGCGGCATGCCGAACTGGCCGCCTCGATGAAGGGCGCGGTGGGCAAAGTGATGGCCATCGAGAGCGGCGACATTCTGGAGTTCG
>DASSQB010000434.1:0-5822 GCA_035702725.1 Terriglobales bacterium
GATGCCGGGGCGGTGCTGGTCAAAGATCAGCGCCGGCTCACTGCCTCCTTCGGCATGAAGCCTTCATATTTAACCGACGAACTCGACCAGGGCAACGAACGCTATCAGTACTACGTTCACGGCTTCGAACAGTCTCGCCGCTTCCGCAGCCTCAAGGTCTGGATGAGCTTCAAGCGTTACGGCGCCCGTCAGATCGGCGAGTGGATTGACAACAACGTGCGCCAGGCCAAGCACCTCCATGCCCTGGCAGAGAAGCACCCTGAGTTTGAACCCGCCAGCAGTCCGCCTATGTCGGCCATCTGCATCCGCTTCAAAAACTCAGCCTTGAACGAGGCGGAGTCAAGGAAGCTGCATGCCGAAGTGGCACAGCGCGTGGAGCAGAGCGGTCGCTTCTGGATTTCGACCACGGAACTGAAGGGAAAATCCTGGTTCCGCATCAACCCGGTCAATTTCCGCACCCGCCAGCAGCACATGGAGGAACTGTTCGCCCTGCTGCAGCAGGAGTGCCACTCCGTGCTGCGCGAAAAAGCCGCGTTGAGCCCGGCCGGCGACTAGACCGCTTACAACCAGACAGGGTGGTATGGGCGCAACCTGCCCATGCCCAAGAGCGACAACGAACACCGCAAAGATTCGGGGAACCGAATTTCTTTGTGTCCGCTGTGTCCTTTGGGGTGAGGATTTTATTTTTTCTCGGCAATATCTACGTAGGCCCGCGTCTTTTCCCAATCAACATTCATTACGCAGGAGCGCGGGTCCGCCTTTTGGAAGCTGAGGGTGAAATTTTCAACGTTCGAAGGCAGGGCTTGAGTTTTCATGTCAACTCGCGCCAGGTCGAACTGCTTTCCAGGATAGGGGATGCCCCACTCGCCAGTCTTCTTGCTGATCACCAGCTTCCAGCTTCCCTCCGCAGGCACAGTAAACAGGGTGTAATGGCCGGCAGGAATGGTGGTGCCGGCAATCTCTACATTTGCGGTGGTATCGAAAGTGGTGGCCTCGTTGGCGCCGGTGCGCCACTCCTGGCCGTAAGGCACCAAGCCGCCATAGATTTTGCGGCCCTTCATACGCGGGCTGCTGTAGTCAACGTTAATCATTTTGCCGTCGGCAAACTGACACTTGGCATTGGCTGGTGGGCTGGGACGTTTGCTTTTGTCCTGCTGCGCCACCACCACTACCGCTACCACCGAGACCACCAGGAGAGCTCCAACCGCAAGCAGTGTTTTGCGCATCATTTCGCTCCTTTGAATGCGGCGACATTATCCGCGATAGGCAACGGATTTTGCAATCCGGCGCCCGGCGAAGGAGCTATCGGCGCGACTAATGTTATGTCTTGGTCTTTCGGTGAGACATTGACGGAACGTCAGCCACGAAGCTCTTGGGTGGCGCAGCGCTTTAGCGCTGCATAAAGGCGACGGGTGAAGTCGGCTTTAGCCGCTGAGGTACTTTATCCACATCAGATATGTAGAGGCTAAAGCCATCTTTCCAGCAAAAAGTTCTTTTGCAGGCCAAGGTCTGCCCTAGCCTCCCGGCCAACCTACACCGTCACGTATTTCCCCGCCTCGATGACCCGCGCGGCAATTTTCCGTCGCAGGACGACCGTATTTACCGGTTCATGCTTTCCCAGCCGCCGCAGAATCGCCATCTGGGTGCGCAGCATGTCCCCCTCGGCAATGGCGGCGATCACCTTGCGCCCCGCCGCCTCAACCTTTTCCATGCCATGCGCCAGGTAGACCTGCGCCATGGCCACGGCCAGGGCTGCAGCCGGCTCGCCATTACGCTCCTGGATTTTCTGCGCTCGTAGCAGCGCCGACTCCATGGCATAAACTTCCATGATCATGTCGGCCAGCGCACCCATAATTTCCTGCTGGTCCACCAGCGCCTGCATGTACTTTTGCGAGGCCGCGCCCGCGGCAAACAGCGCCAGCTTCTTGGCGTTGCTCACCAGCGTACGCTCGGCTGCCAGCGGCCCTTCCAGCCCATCGCCCAGGCTGGGCCCGGCCAGCACTTCGTCCATCAGCTTTTTAATGGCGGGCAGCAGCGGCAACTGTCCGGTCATGGCCCGCTTCAGCAGCCAGCCGGTAATGATGAGCCGGTTAATCTCATTGGTGCCTTCGAAAATGCGGTTCACGCGTGCATCGCGGTAAGCGCGCTCCGCCGGATATTCCTCCACGAAACCGTAGCCGCCATATATCTGCACCACCTCATCCACCACGTGGTCCAGCATCTCCGAGCCCCACACCTTCAGCACGGAACACTCCACCGCGTATTCCTCGATGGCTTTGCGCGTTTCCCCGATGGCGTTCGCGCCCGCTTTGTCCACCTCGCCCAGCGCCGCATCCATCATCCCAACGGTGCGATAAACAATGGACTCACCCACAAAAATTTCCGTGGCCATGTCCGCCAGCTTTTCCTGGATCAGCCCAAATTCGGCGATGGACTTGCCGAACGCCTTGCGCTGCTTGGCATAGCCGATGGCGTGGTCGAGAGAGGTACGCGACCCGCCCACGCACATGGCGCCCAGCTTGTAGCGGCCGATGTTCAGAATATTGAACGCAATCACGTGCCCCTTGCCCACTTCGCCCAGCACGTTTTCTACCGGTACCTGGCAATCATTCAGGATGAGCGGACAGGTGGAGGAGCCGCGAATGCCCATCTTGTGCTCTTCCCCGCCAATCGAAAAACCGGGGAAAGTTTTCTCCACCAGAAAAGCGGTGAACTTCTCGCCGTCCACTTTGGCAAACACTGTAAACAGGTCGGCAAATCCACCATTAGTGATCCACATCTTTTCGCCGTTCAGGATGTAATGCCTGCCGTCAGGCGCCAGTTGCGCCCGGGCGCGGCAGTTGAGCGCGTCCGAGCCGGCCGAAGCTTCTGAAAGCGCGTAGGCGCCGACCATCTCTGTGGTCGCCAGCCTGGGCAAGTATTTCTTCTTCTGCGCCTGCGTGCCGAAGAACACGATGGGCAGGGTCCCAATGCCGGTGTGCCCGCCCCAGCTCACGGCAAAGCCGGCATACTTGGCCATGTGGTCGGCGAGAATACAGGAGCTGACCTTGTCCATCTCCGCCCCGCCGTACTCCTCGGGAATGTCCACCGAGGTGAGGCCCAGGTCGGCCGTCTTCTTCAGCAGTTCGCGGGTCAGCGCCCAGTCCTTGTGCTCCAGCCGGTCGGCCGCGGGCAGGACTTCGTTAGTGGCGAAATCATCCGCCGTCTGAGCGATGAGTTGGTGCTGCTCGTTGAAATCTTCCGGAGTGAAGACCTCGCTCGTAGGACGGTCTTGAAGCAGAAAGCTGCCGCCGGGGATTTTCGTTTTGGGTACCGCCGTTGTTGTTGCCATATACTCCTTTTTTCACCACAAAGGGCACGAAGGAGAACAAGAGGATGTTAACGCCAGCCAGAACCACACACCAGCCGTTTGATGCCGTCCTTCAAATGACTGACGTTGAAATTGATCAGTAGTCCGAGGCTCTTGCCGCTGAGTTTTAGGTACGAAAGTAACTGCGCCTCATGAATGGGAGCCAGAGCATCAACCGACTTTAGCTCGACGATCACCAGATCTTCCACTAGCAAATCTATGCGGTAGCCCACGTCGAGCTTCACACTGTCATAAATTACGGGAAGGCCCACTTGCGCTTCAGAATGTACCCCCATTTTTCCGAGTTCGTGGAGTAGACAGGCCTGATAAGTGCTCTCCAACAAACCAGGACCTAATGCGGAGTGGACTTTCATAGCAGCGGTGACCACATCATGGCTCACCTCATGTGCGGTTCGAGTCTTTGGGGCTGCCGTTGCCATAGAGCTCCTTCACCAACCTTCGTGCCCTTATGGTTGGCTTTCCACCCGCGTACAGGCTCTCTCCGCTTGCTCCCAACCTCTTTCGTGGTTGTGCTGAATCACAAACAAACCACACTTCCGTGATAGATCCCTATTAACCTTTGTGCCCTTCGTGTCCTTTGTGGTGAAAGAATTGTCCTCTGCGGTTCTAATTAAGATTTTCGAAAATCCCCGCGGCGCCCATGCCCCCGCCCACGCACATGGTCACCAGCCCATAACGCGCGTTGCGCCGCTTGAGTTCGCGGATGATGCTCGCCGTCAGCTTGGCTCCGGTGCAGCCCAACGGATGTCCCAGCGCGACGGCACCGCCGTTCACATTCACGCGATTCAGGTCGAGACCGGCTTCCTTGATTACCGACAGCGACTGCGCCGCAAACGCCTCGTTCAGTTCGATTACATCCATCTGCGAAAGCTGCAGGCCGGCCATTTTCAGCGCCTTGGGAATGGCGTACACCGGGCCCACCCCCATCTCTTCCGGCTTGTAGCCGGCGGTGGCAAACGAAATGTACCGAGCCAAAGGCTTGATGCCCAGCGCCCGCGCCCGCTCCGCCGACATGACCACCGCGGCGGCTGCGCCGTCTGACATCTGCGAAGAGTTGCCCGCCGTCACCGTGCCCCTGGCGTGGAATGCCGGCTTCAGCGACGCGAGGACTTCCATGGAAGTGTCGGCGCGTGGGCCTTCGTCAACCTTGAAGGTGATCTCCATACGCTTCGGCTTGGCGCCATTGGGCGTGGTGAAGCTCACCGGCACCGGCACGGTTTCGTCTTCAAACTTACCCGCCTGAATAGCCGCGATCGCGTTCTTGTGGCTGCGCAGCGAGAATTCGTCGGCCTGCTCGCGTGTGATACCAAAGCGCTTGGCCAGGCGCTCGGTGGTCAGGCCCATGGAAAGATATGCGTCGGGATAGTGGTCCACCAGCCAGGGATTGGGCGAAACCTTGTGCCCGCCCATGGGGATCATAGTCATCGACTCGACTCCGCCGGCCACGATCACCTCGGCTCCGCCTGCCATGATGCGCTCCGCCGCCATGGCAATGGCCTGCAGCCCGGAAGAGCAGAAGCGGTTGATGGTCATGGCCGAAACTTCCACCGGCAAACCGGCGCGCAGCGAAGCGATGCGGGCCACGTTCATGCCCTGCTCCGCTTCGGGCATGGCGCAGCCCAGGATCACGTCCTCAATCTCTTTGCGGTCCACCTGCGGCACGCGCTCCAGCGCGCCCGTAATGGCCACCGCCGCCAGTTCATCCGGCCGCGTGCTGCGCAGAGTGCCCTTGAACGCCTTGCCCACCGGAGTGCGCACCGAACTTGCAATCACTACTTCCCGCATAAGCAACCCCTTTCACCACAGAGGACACGAAGGGTCACGAAGGAAATACTTGGTTTTCCCTTCGTGTCCTTTGTGGTTAGTTTCTTAAAGTCTTCCCCGTCTTCAACGTGTACTGGATCCGCTCCTGCGTCTTGCGCTCGCCGCACAGCGATTTGAACGCCTCACGCTCCAAGTCGAGCAAATACTGTTCGCTCACCGGCGTACCCGGCGAAACGGCTCCTCCGCACAGCACCTCCGCCACCTTGGTGCCGATCTTCACCTCGTGGTCGCTGATGTATTCGCCCTGCCGCATTAGATGTACGCCCAGCTTCAAGGTAGCAAGCATGCTTTCGCCCGGGGCCGGGATGTCGGTGCGGGGCACCGGCGGCTTGTAGCCCGCCCGGGCCAAATCCAGGGCGCGTTGCTTGGCGTCGGCCAGCACGCGCTCACGGCTCATGGTGACCTGGTCGCCTTCGCTCAGGAAGCCCAGCCCGCGGGCCTCCGCCGCCGACATAGAAACCTTGGCCATGGCAATGGTTTCGAAGGCGCGCTTCATTGCCTCCACGATCTCCACCGACTCGCCTCGTCCGCCGGGCCGCACTGCTTCGGCGCTGTCAATGGCACGCAGCAACATCTCCTTGCAGCCGCCGCCGCCCGGCAGCAGGCCCACGCCCACTTCCACCAATCC
>DASSQB010000435.1:0-4260 GCA_035702725.1 Terriglobales bacterium
CTGGGAAATGATGTAGCGGAACGAGCGCGCCAGGCGGTTGCGAATGCCCTGCTGCTCTGACTGCGGAAAGACGCCGATGATGCGCTCTACCGTCTTGGACGCGTCAATGGTGTGCAGCGTGGAAAGCACCAGGTGGCCGGTTTCGGCTGCTTCCAGAGCGATCTCGATGGTTTCGCGGTCGCGCATTTCACCCACCAGAATCACCTTGGGCGCCTGCCGCAGGGCGGCGCGCAGGGCCAGAGCGAAGCTGGGCGTATCGCTGTGCAGTTCGCGCTGGTGGATAGTGGAACGCTGGTGCATGTGCAGAAACTCGATGGGGTCTTCGATGGTGATGATGTGGTAGGCGCGCTCCTGGTTCACCCGGCCCACAATGGCCGCCATGGTGGAAGACTTGCCCGAGCCTGTAGGCCCGGTTATGAGCACGATCCCGTTTTTCAGGCCGACGATTTCGGCCAGCTGCGGCGGTAGGTGCAGGCCGGCGAAATCTGGGATGGCATTGGGAATCACGCGCATCACAATGGCGCAGGTGCCGCGCTGGATGAAGATGTTGACCCGGAAGCGGCCGGAGCCCGGCAGACTATAGGAAATGTCGCAGGCACCCTGCTCGCGCAGCTTGGTGACGGCCTGCTTGTTATTGCCGATCAGATCGCCGGCGATGCGCCGCGTGTCGTCGGGGCTGAGCGCGGGCAGATGGTCCACCGGTGTGAGCTGGCCGTTGAGCTCCACCTGGGGCGGGCGGCCCGGGGAAAAGATAAGATCACTCACCTTGTCGGAAACACGCAGCATGCTGGCTAGCAGGTTATTGGTAGCCGCAACCGAAGCAGCCGAATGCTGGGAAGCGGAATCTGGCGCTTGAGCCGGGGTAGCGATGGTGTCCTCCGGGGAGACACGCCGGCGCGTTTGCCTGGCGCGCGGCGCAGTATAGGGGGAAGAAATCAATCTACCTGAAAGACGGCACTATGGGCTATGGCGAAGGGCCCATCTGTTACGCACGATAGTGCATGGACGCTGGAGCGCTCCATAAAAGCAAAGGGCGGCGTGAACGCCGCCCCGGGGTGGCCTTGCCCTTGAACTACTGCCGTTTGGTCGTCGTCTTCTTCTTGGATTTCCCGAAGCTGGTCTCCACCGTGGCGCCTATGCTGGCCAGCATCTGCTTGGCGGCATCGGCGTATGTACCTTGCGGCGAAAGTTCCAGGTACTTGTTGAAAGCTTCGGCGGTTCCCTCAGGCGCAGTCATCTTGCCTGTCTTGTCGGTGGTCGCCTTGCCCAGCAGGTTTACACCCTTCCAGTAGTAGGCGTCAGCTTTGGTAGGGTCGGCGGTAATGGCCTTATCGAAGGCCTGCACCGCGTCATCCACCTTGCCGCTGTTGGTCAGCACCGCACCCAGGTTGAAGTAGTACTGGGCAGCATGGGTAGGATCGGCCTGGGCCGCCTGGGTAAAGGTTTTGATAGCGTCGTCGGTCTTACCCGCTTTGGCCTGCACGTCGCCCAGGTTGTTGAGATAGGCGCCATCGTTGGGCTTGATGGTCAGCGCCTTCTGGTAAGCGGCGATGGAGTCGTTGTAAGACTGCGTCTTCTGCGCGGCATCGGTTTGCTTGGTGGCCGCTCCCCTCAGGGCATCGCCCAGCTTGAACCACAGCAGGTCGCGGTTGGGATCAATGGTGGTAGCCTCTTTCAGCACCGAGACCGCCTGGTCGTAGTTGCCCGCCTGCTCCGCCGCCGAAGCTGCCGCCAGCTTTTCATTCAGCGTCTTGATGGTGGTGTTTTCCTTCTGAATCTTTTCCTGCTGCGCTTTTTGCTCCGGCGTCAGTTGCGACTCGGCCCGCTGCTTGGCCGCTGCCTGCTCTTTCTGCATGTCGAAGTTAGTTTCGTTTTGATCTGACCCGAGTTGTACCTGCACGCCATTGAAGTAGAACAGCACCTGGCCGTTTTGAATGAGCGTAATCTTGTATTTGCCCGGCGCAACACCCAGGGAGAAGAATTCCCCCTTCTTGTTGGTCTTCAGGCTGTACTTCTGGCCTGTATCCTGGTTGGCGTACTCCACCGTCGCTCCTGCGATTGGTTTGCCCTGAGCATCGATGCACTTACCCTTTACGGTCGCCATGCTTTGCGACCAGGCGGGCGGAATCATCAGGGCCGCTGCCAGCACTGCCATCATGCAAATAGTTAGACGCTGCTTCATTTCAGCCTCCCGGCTCAATGCCGAAATTCTCTTGCCAAAGCCTCTGCTCGCCCTGCCGCTCGCCGACTTCAACCCGGTATCGCCGGGGCCATGTAGGCGATAGGATCGCGCGCGCCCGCATTCTGAAAGGCGCGCAGGCGCAACACACAGCTGTCGCATACGCCGCAGGCGCGATCCTCGCGGCTGTAGCAGGACCACGTTAAATCGAAGGGCGCGCCTAATTCAAGGCCGAGGCGCACAATCTGTGACTTGCGCATGCTGATCAGCGGCGTGGTGATTTCGATTCGCCCCTCGCGGGTACCCGTGCGCACTACCTGGTTGAAAGCGCGGTAATACTCCGGCCGGCAATCAGGGTACCCGGAACTGTCCTGGGCCACGGCCCCGATATAGACCTTGTCCGCGCCCAGCACTTCCGCCCAGCTCACCGCCACCGCCAGGAAGTGGGCGTTGCGGAAGGGCACATAGGTGATGGGGATTTCGCCGCCGATGACCTCGGCAGCCGTCGGCACCTGCAACTCCGGGTCGGTGAGGGCGGAGCCGCCGATGGCGTGCAGCGCGTCATTGCGGATGAGCAGGCGCTTGCGGATGGCCAGGCGGTCGCAGATTGCGACAAAGGCCTCGCGCTCGCGCTTTTCCGTGCGCTGCCCGTAGCTGATATGCAGGGCGGCGGCATCGTGGTCGCGCGCGGCCAGCGCCGCGCACACACACGAATCCATCCCCCCGCTCAGCAGAACCACTGCCGGGGATTTGAAGCCACGATCGGCCATGCGATTGTGAATGTCAGACATGTAAGATGCGATTTCAGGGCAGCTCAGCTGTCCAGAAATCCTTGTTCACCACAGAGACACAGAGAAAACAAGAACAACGGACCACGAATGCTTAGCTAAGGATTCCAAGGCCTTTAATGACTCAATGAGCAATGATTCATTCAACCGAATTTCTCTGTGACTCTGTGCCTCTGTGGTGAAATCAGACTCCTTTCAGCGCCGGGTCCCAAACGAACTTGTGAATCTGCAAGCCCAGGCGCGCTGGCAAGCCGTCTTCCAGCATCCAGTCCGCCAACTCCCGTGGGTCAAGCAGGCAATGAGAGGCGTCCCGCGCCCCATTGGCATCCTTGCGAAACGCTGGGGAGAGGATCACCGAATGCACCCGCCCTGTCAGCTCATGTTCGCGCATGAAATCGCGCGCGAACTCATAATCCGTGCGGTCGCTGAGCACAAACTTGACCTCATCGCGCGGTCCCAGCGCCTGCAGGTTCTCCAGCCGAAACGTGTCGGCCGCGCCTGAATGCGGGCACTTGACGTCCATAATCTTCACTACCTCGCGCGGCACCTTGCCCAGAGGGCGCTCGCCGCTGGTTTCCAGCAGCACAGTGTAGCCGGAGTCGAGCAGCCGCTGCATCAAGGGCACCACTTCACGCTCCTGCAGCATGGGCTCACCGCCGGTAATCTCCACCAGCGGCAGCGGGCCCTCTGGACTCAACGTCTCCTCATAGGCGGCGTCATTCCGAGCGGGCCTTAGCCCCGAGGAATCTCGCGTGCACTGCCGGGAACTGCCGCTCAGCCGCTTAACTTCCGCTTCCACCTGCTCCAGCGTCATCTTCACCCCGCCGGTGAAGGTGTATTCGCTGTCGCACCAGGTGCAGCGCAGGTTGCAGGCGGTAAGGCGCACGAAGATGCAGGGCAGTCCCGCCCAGGATGATTCGCCCTGCAGCGATTTGTAGATCTCAGTGATCTGCATGGTTGTAGCGCCGGGGGATGCCGACCCTACTCAAAATATCGCGCCGTGGTCGTGTCCGTCTCCCAAACCGTGACGTCTTTTACCCGCACCCGGCCGTTGGTAGCGGCGTTCAACTGGACATTGGTCTCCTGGTAGAAGTACCGAGCCAGGTTTTCCGCCGAGGGGTTCAGGTTCTTAAAGGGCTCAAGGTCGTTGAGAAACTGGTGGTCGAGCCGGTCAATCACCTCGCCCATGGCCGCCTTTAAATCCTTGAAATCATAGAGCAGACCAATGTGGTCCAGTTCCTCGCCGGCCAGAGTGACGCGCACCCGGTAGTTGTGGCCGTGCGGGTTCTCACA
>DASSQB010000436.1:0-6104 GCA_035702725.1 Terriglobales bacterium
TACCCGCTGCAGGAAGCGGTCAAATGCGGCCGCATCAAACATGGTTCCGGTGGGATTGTTGGGATTAGCGAGGTAGATGAGCCGGGTGTTCTGCTCAATGGCGGCGGCAATGGCGTCAAGATCAAAGCCGTTATCTCGCATTGGGACCTGAATGAGAGTTCCCCCGCTGGCCTGGGTGGCAATGGGATAGATGATGAACGACAACCGGCTGGTAATGGCGTTCAGGCCCGGCCGCAGCAGGATGCGGGCCAGATCGTTGATCAGTTCCGTGGAGCCGGCGGTCACCAGCACCTGCTCAGCTTTTACTTCGAAGCGCTCGGCCAGCTTGAGGCGCAGATCCACGGTATCGTTATCGGGATAGAAGTGGGCCTGTTCGGCCGCTGCGCACATGGCTTCGATGGCCAAGGGCGAAGGCCCGAAGGGGTTCTCGTTGGAGGCCATCTTGATGCAGCTCACGCCGCTCTCCTGTTCCGCCTGGCGAACCGGCTTGCCCGGCGTGTACCCGGCGAGGGTACGAACATATTCTGGCACCAGCCTGGTGAAATCGGCCATGGCAGCAGCTTCATTATGACGGCGAAAACGGGCCAGGAGGATTGAGTAATTGTGTAATCGGGTAATTGCGGAATTGGGTCAGCATTTGTAATTTAGCAATTTGTAATTTGAAAACTGGCTGTGAGGTGGCTGGTCCCTTAAATTACAAATTAAAAATTACAAATTACTCAATCCGATTCAAGTCTTCAATTTTGCCCGCACCAACTCCTCCACCTTATCCACCACCTGATCAATGGACAGGTGGCTGGAGTCAATGATGACCGCATCCTCGGCCGGAACCAGGGGAGAGGCGGTGCGAGTGCGGTCGCGCAGGTCGCGCTCCTGCAATTCCGTCGCGATGCGTTGCCGCTCAGCCTGCGCACCCTTTTCGGCGCGTTGCAGAAGGCGGCGTTCCTGGCGCACTTCAGGCTGGGCGTCCAGGAAAACCTTGACCGCGGCGTTGGGGAACACCTTGGTGCCGATGTCGCGGCCTTCCATGATGACGCCGCCGCCGGCGCCCAGTTCGCGCTGGCGTTCCACCATCCACTGGCGCACGGCGGGATGCACGGAAACGCGCGACGCGGCGTTGGTTACGTCCTGCTCGCGGATGCGCTGCGAAACGTCCACGCCATCGAGGAATACGCGGTTGCCCTCGCGCGTGGGCTCCAGGCGGATCTGCGAGCTCTTGGCTAAGGCGAGCAGGGCAGTCTCGTCATCGAAGGAGATGTCGCCGCGGATAGCCTTCAAAGCCAGTGCGCGGTACATGGCGCCGCTCTCCAGGTTCACATAGCCCAGCTTGCGCGCCAACCTCGCGGCAATGGTGCTCTTGCCCGCCCCGGCAGGGCCGTCAATGGCGACGATTAGCTTGTGGTGTGGCGTTTTGTCAGCTGTCAAGTTTTGATCAGTTACGTTTCTGAAGTTTCAAGGTTTCAAAGTTTCAAACTTGAAGTTTAACGTTAACAGGAGTCATGCTGAGCGGCTTCAGCCGTGAAGCATCTCGCGTGCATTACCGCCGGGGGCCTGCACTGCGCGCGAGATCCCTGGGGCTTGAAGGCCCCCTGGATGACGCCGACGCGGGCTTAGCCTTGCAACCTTGAAACCTTGAAACCTTGCTCTTACGCTCTTTCTCTCGTGCGCTCGCTCCTCGCCGGCGAAACCTGCAGCAGCGAGCGATGACCGACGTGCACAAAGCTCAGTTCGCGCGCCGACAGCAGCGCATTCAGGGCATCCTTCGCCTTGAACCGGGGCACGAAGTGGGCAAAGAAATCTTCCACTTCCTGCGGTTCCGCCGCAATCACGCAGTCCAGGTACTTGGAAATCAGCGCCGAAAGCGCCTCCGCCACCGACATGTTAATGCCCTGGCGCACCGCCTCCGGGGACCAGCGATAAAGCGCATCCCAGGAGGCGCCAGCGCGCGGCTCATAGTCCACACGGGTGATGCGCAGCCGGGACCACAACTCGCCCAGCGCATGGTCCAGCGCTGCCGCCGAAACTCCGCCGCCCAGCGCCTCGAGCAGCTTCTGGCGCGAGACCGGCCCCTGGTGGCGGATAACCTCAAATGCATCGCGCGCCAGGTCACCGTATCCGGAGCGAACCCCGGCCTTGGGCATGCGTCGCGGGCTGCGGTCCCCGACCAGGGCGTAAAAATAAGGGAACACCGAGGCCGCCACCAGAAAATTATTTTCTCCGAAGAGATTGGCTTCGTAGGCGGTGCGTTGCCGTAGCAGCCGCACCATCAGTTCTGTGGCGTCACGCGCGCGCTCATCGGAGAATGCGGTTTGCCACGTGGGTAGCTGGTTCTCCCCGCCGGCAAATGCACCAATGAAAGTGGGGACTAGCGGCATGGGCTTCTGAGGGTACATCAGGCAGAAGCCGACCGACTCCAGGAATTCGGAAAGAGATTCCAGCGTGCGCGCGGGATTGCCCGCCACGCGCCACTTTTCCCGCCTCGCTTCCTGCAGTTCTCGGTCCGTCATGTGTTTTGCATGCAACGGGCGGTGTCCGGTTAGCCGCTCTCGCTGACTCCCGTCTCCCGACCGCTGTTCTTAGATTCTCTTAAAAGCGCGCTGAATGTCCTTCACAGAATACCTTAAGACCACGGGCCGGCCATGGGGGCAGCTCATGGGACATTCAGTTTTGGCCAGTTCTGCCAGCAGCCACTCCATTTTGTTCTGCTCCAGCGGCATGTTCACTTTGATGGCGGCGTGGCAGGCGATGGAAGCGGCAATGCGCCCGCGCGCCTTTTCCAGGTTGAGCGCCTGCTCCTCGCTGGCAAACTGGTCGAGCAGTTCATGCAGCATGTGTTCCACCTCTGCCGCATCCACCCCCGCGGGCGAGAGCTTCACCGCGATGGTGCGCGAGCCGAAGGGCTCCAGGTCGAAGCCGTTGCGCCGCAGTTCGTCGGCAATCTCGGTGAAGACGGCCTGCTGCGCCGGGGTGAGCTCCACAATTATGGGCATGAGCAGGCGCTGGCTCTCCACCCGTTCCGCAGCCCGCTGGCGCAGGATTTTTTCAAACAGCACGCGCTCATGGGCCACGTGCTGGTCCACGATCCACAGCCCATCTTCATTTACTGCCAGAATGAAGGAGTTGCGAATCTGACCCAGAGGTTTGAGGGTGGAGAGGGAAGCCAGGCTGGATTCGGTTTCCGCCTCCGGTTCAGCCAGTACGTTGCCGCAGCTGTCGCCGCCGGCAAACGTCTGGCGGGGAAAGCGCGCTACGGCGACGGCCGCGTTGGCTTCGACGGCGATGCCGCCTTCAAATTGCAGGCGCTGCGATTCCGGTGGCAGCTCCGGGGCGTGCAGGGCGAAATCGCCGGCGGAGGCGTACAGTTCGCGCCAGTGGCCGGAAACCGGCGCCGAGTTCGCCGCCCGGGCGGCACTGGAGAGCGCGGGCGTGGCGGTGGGCCGGGCGCCGATTTCAGCGGCAAACTGGGGCGCCGGGCGAGCCTTCATCAGTGCTGCGCGGACGGAGTCGCGCACGAAGTCGTGGATCACGCTTTGCTGGCGGAAGCGCACCTCGGTTTTGGAGGGATGCACATTGACGTCCACTTCCGCGGTGGGCAGCTCCAGGAACAGCAGCACCACGGGAAAGACAGTGGGCGGCAGGATGTTTCGGTAAGCCTCGGTAATGGCGTGCTGCACCAGGCGGTCGCGAATCAGGCGCTGATTCACAAAAATGTAAATGGAGCTGCGGTTCAGTTTCTGAATTTCCGGTTTGGAAACAAAGCCGTGCACGCGGACTTCGCCGGGTTCCTTCGCACCGGCGCCATTCTCTTCATCTTCCGGTTCGCGCCTCGCCCAGGGCGGCGGCTGCGGCAGACCAATGCGCTGCAGTTCGACGGCGGCGGCAATCGGGATCAGCTGGTCCAGCGTTTCCTTGCCGAAAATCTGGTAGACGCGTTCGGCGTGCGTGGCCACCGGCGGCGCCACCAGCATGGCGTTGGTCAGCGAGTGCAGCTCAAAGTGCTTGTCTGGATGTGCCAGCGCATAGTGCGTTACCAGCGACGCGATGTGGGAGAGTTCGGTGCTTTCCGCCTTCAGAAACTTCTTGCGCGCCGGAACGTTGAAAAACAGGTCGCGGACGGTGATGGATGTTCCCGCCGGCAGCCCGGCTTCTTCCACCCGCAGCAGCTTGCCGCCGTTGATTTCGATAACGGTGCCGGCAGTGCTCGTGTGGGGGCGCTCTGCCCCATCACTGGCACCGCTCGTGTGGGGGCGGGTCTCCGACCCGCCCATGGACGGGGCATAGCCCCGTCCCCACACAGTTGGTGCCTCGTCCGGAGACGGGCAGGTTTCCAGTCGCAGGCGTGAAACCGAGGCGATGGAGGGCAGGGCCTCGCCGCGGAAGCCGAGCGTGGCCACGCTAAGCAGGTCGTCGGCGGTGCGGATTTTGGAGGTGGCGTGGCGCTCGAAGGCTAGCATGGCATCGTCGCGGCTCATGCCGCAACCGTCGTCGGTGATCTGAATCAGTTTTTTGCCGCCCGCCTCCACGTTCACCCGGATGCGGCGCGCGCCCGCGTCCAGCGCGTTCTCCAGCAGTTCCTTCACCACCGAAGCGGGGCGCTCCACCACCTCGCCGGCCGCGATCTTGTTGGCTACATGCTCCGGGAGTACGTGGATTTTTCCCATTTAGTTCGGCTTGCCGTGGATGAAGGCTGATGAGGGCAGATTAAATCAAAAGCCGGAAAAGCAGAAGCCAGATGCCTGACACAAATGGGCATGGCCGGCGCTCCTGCTACTATTTCTTCCGCACGGCGATCCCCAGCTCCTTCAGTTGCGACTCGCTGACGGGCGTCGGGGCGTCCACCATCAAGTCCACGGCCTTGGCCGTCTTGGGGAAGGGAATTACCTCGCGCAGGCTGTCCGCCCCAGCCAGGATCATGACAATGCGGTCGAGGCCCAGCGCAATGCCGCCGTGGGGCGGCGTGCCATACTCCAGCGCTTCCAAAAAGAATCCGAAGCGCGCCTTGGCTTCCTCGTCGCTCATGCCCAGCGCATGGAAAATCTTCTTCTGAATATCCTGACGATGAATACGGATTGAGCCTGAGCCCAGTTCGGTGCCGTTGAGCACCACGTCGTAGGCCAGGGCGCGCACCGAGGCCGGATCGGACTCCAGCTTGTCCATGTCTTTCTCGTGCGGCGAGGTGAAGGGATGGTGGGCTGCGGCCCAGCGCTTGCCTTCCTCGTCCCACTCAAACATGGGGAAGTCGGTCACCCACAAGAAGCGAAAATCGCCGTGTTGAAAAGCTCCATGGCGCTCGGCATATTTCTGCCCTAGGGCCACGCGTAGAACTCCAGCGGCAGTGTATACGGCGGCATCGTGCTGCTTGACCTCGGGACCGACGATGCTCTCCGAAGGATGCTCGCCGGGGTGCCCGTTTCCCGCCACCAGCACCAGCAGGTCGTCCGCCTGCGCCCCGCTTTGTTCGCGCACCTTGGCCATGGCCTCAGGGAAAGTCTTCTCCAGGCGCTTGGCATCTTCGAACAGCCTGGCGTTCTTGCGCTCTCCGAACAGCGGCTTGATGTCGTCGCGTTCCTTGCGCGAAAGTTCGCCCACCTTGGGAATGCGGATGGCAACCACGGGCAGGCGCGGGTCCACGTTCAGCGTCTTCAAATTATCTGGCGCAAAGGCCTGGCGCACGTCGGTCATGGCGGGCAGGCGCAGGTCAGGCTTGTCGGAGCCGTACTGGCGGATGGCCTGATCGTAGCTCATGCGCGGGAACGGAGTCTTGATCTCGTGACCGGCGGCGCGGAAGGCGGCGGTCAGGAAGCCCTCCACCACCTCATACACGCGGTTGGGTTGGGGAAAGGTCATTTCCAAATCAATTTGCGTGAACTCGGGCTGGCGGTCGGCGCGCAAGTCCTCGTCGCGGAAACAGCGCACGATCTGAAAGTACTTGTCGAAGCCGGAGATCATCAGGATCTGCTTGAAGAGTTGCGGCGATTGCGGAAGCGCATAGAACGACCCGGGATAGACGCGGCTGGGAACCAGGTAATCGCGGGCGCCCTCGGGTGTAGAGCGGGTCATAAACGGCGTTTCAATGTCGAAAAATCCCTGCTCGGCCAGGTACT
>DASSQB010000437.1:0-2423 GCA_035702725.1 Terriglobales bacterium
CTTGCCGAAAGCCACCCGTTCCTGGACACGCTTGCACATCATCTCCAGCGCCCGCTCCGCCAGCCCAATGCAGCGCATGCAATGGTGAATCCTTCCCGGCCCCAGCCGTCCCTGAGCAATTTCAAAGCCCCGGCCCTCCCCCAGCAGCATGTTCGAAACTGGAATGTGCACATCGGTGAAGGTGATTTCCGCGTGCCCGTGCGGCGCATGGTCATAGCCGAACACGGTCAAAGCCCGTTCCACCTTCACCCCGGGTGCGTCCATGGAAACCAGCACCATGGACTGCTGCTTATGCACCGGCGCTGATGGATCCGTTTTGCCCATGAAAATAGCAATCTTGCAGCGCGGGTCGGTGCCGCCGGACGCCCACCACTTGCGCCCGTTCAGCACATACTCGCTCCCTTTGCGCACAATGCTCGCCTGGATATTGGTGGCGTCCGACGAAGCGACGGAAGGCTCGGTCATAGCAAAACAGGAGCGGATTTCTCCCGCCAGCAGCGGCTTCAGCCAGCGCTCCTTCTGCTCCGCGGTTCCGAAGCGGGCAAGCACTTCCATGTTGCCCGTGTCCGGGGCGGAGCAGTTGAACACTTCCGGAGCCAGGTGGCTGCGGCCCATGATTTCGCATAGCGGCGCATATTCCAGGTTGGTCAAGCCTGCGCCATATTCCTTATCCGGCAGAAACAGGTTCCACAGCCCGGCGGCGCGGGCCTTAGGCTTGAGCTCTTCCATCACCCGCGTTGGCTTCCACCGGTCGCGCTTCACTTCCTCGTCAAAGCGCTGCTCGTTGTTATAGATGTGCTCATCCATGAACGCCAGCAGGCGGCGCCGCAGCTCCTTCACTTTGTCGCTGAATTCAAATTCCATCTCGCCCACCTCTGTTCTCGTATCACGGCCGGCAAGTGCCGCCCCAGAATAGGGACACTGAATTCTAACCGAGACTTTTCCGAACAAACCCTCGGTCTGCCTCGCTTGCCGGCCCATCTGACCACGCTTCTGGCCTGCGGTAACAATTGTTGACACCCCCATAAACGTTTGTTAGAGTCGCGCGGCGCCCAGGGACATCTGCCGTATGCTCTCGGCAAGCTGTTGCCGGGGCTGAAGATCGGTCCTGCCTGAACGGAGCGCCGCTAGATGGCGACCCAAAGACCCGGATTCCAAGTACCTCTCGTTGATTTCGCCGCCAGCCTCCTCTCCCAAACGGAAGCTGCCGCGCGTGCCCAACTCATCGCCGAGCAAGTGGTGGAGCTCGACCCGACCTGCGACGCCGTAGTCTATGTCATTGAAGATCAAGACGATCCCGCCTGGAGCCCCAAGGGACTGCGGGGGGACATCCGGGTCGAAGGTGAGCAACTGGAGTTCGGCGCCGGCACTCTCGGTATGCTGGCCGAGGCCGGAGAACGACCCCTGGTCCTCAACGGCTCACAGCTGAAGCGCGAGCATTACGCCCACTTAGACGTGCGCCGCACCGTGGCCTCGCTGGCCTACGTGCCGCTGCTGGCCGAGGGAGCGATGGTGGGCGCCATTGAGCTGATCAGCTACGAACGCCCACTTTCCAGTTCCCTGCTGGCCGGTGTAACCGGCATTGCCCAGCTTGCCGCTCCTGCCATCGCCAGCGCCATCTCCTACGCCGGCGAACGCAACAGCAGCCTGCAGTCCATCACCCGCGTCACCCAGATGTACGACCTGGAAAAGGTCTTCAACTCCAACCTGGAGATGGACGAACTGCTGGCCACCATCGCCTCCAAGGTGCAGGAGGTAATGAATGTTCAGGCGGCCAACGTCTGGATGGTGGAAGGCGACACCGTCACCCTGGTGCAGCAGGAGGGCACCGATGCCAGCGTGCAGCAGGGCGCCCGGCAAGGCCCGGCGGATGGTGTGGCCGGCAAGATTTCAGATGATGGCGAGCCGGTCCTGATTGACGATCCCCATGACGAGCGTCTGAGCGTTCGTAACGGCAACCGGGAGGACGGTGCCGTTTTCTCCCTCCTAGCTTGCCCGCTGATGGATCGCGAGTCCCTGGTTGGGGTGCTGGAGATCGTAAACCGGCTCGACGGAGAGCCCTTCGATGAGGACGACCAGTTCGTCCTCTCCAATGTCTGCGAAACCGCCAGCAACGCCCTGCACAATGCCAGCCTGCTGCAGGCCGAGCGCAAGCTGGAAATCCTGCACGCGCTGGTCAACGTCAGCACGGAAATCACTTCCACCCTGAACCTGGACCGGGTATTGCAGACCGTGGTCAACGGTCCCTCCGCCGTAATTCCCTACGAGCGCGCCGCCATTGCCTTGGAGGAGAGAGGCAGAACAAAGTTGCGCGCGGTCTCCGGAAAGCTGCAGATCACGGCCGGCGATCCCGAAACCGCCGGCCTGGCTCAACTCCTGGAGTGGGCGGCCTTTCTCAATGGGGAACTGCAGGTCGCGCAACA
>DASSQB010000438.1:0-6290 GCA_035702725.1 Terriglobales bacterium
GAATCCCGCCAGATCCTTGCGATAAGCATTGATGGTGTGCGGCGAAGCATTGCGCGCCCGCAGCATGCGCAGGAATTGGGCGATGGTCTTCTCGACTAGAGTACCGGGCTCGTATTTTTGCGAGGCCATTGCCATGCGATGCATTCAGCACTCAGCAGTCAGCACTCAGCCAGCCACGATTTTCGTAGTTCACCAACCATTCACGGCTGAATGCTGATTGCTGAATGCTGAGTGCTGGCCTTTCAATTACCCGATTACTCAATTACACAATTACTCAATGCTTCTTCGCCCTCGGGTGATGCTGCTTATACACATTCCTCAGCCGGTCCAGCGCCACGTGGGTGTAAACCTGGGTGGTAGCAATGTCGGCGTGGCCAAGGATCGTCTGCACCGTGCGCAGGTCGGCGCCATTTTCCACCATGTGCGTGGCACAGCTGTGGCGCAGCATGTGCGGGCTGGCATGGCGGCCTGCAGCCGCTGAGGCCGCGCTCACCATCTGCCACACCCGCTGCCGCGTCAGGCGTTTGGCTCCGCGTCCCAAAAACAGTAAGGGCGACGATCTCTTTCCTGCCAGTCCCGGGCGCGCACCCTGCAAGTAGTCTCGCAGCACACGCTGGGCGCTCTGCCCCAGGGGCGCTATTCGCTCCTTGTCGCCTTTGCCGCGCACCAGCACGCATCCCAGGTCCAGCTTCAGATCGTCCAGCTTCACGTCTACCAGCTCAGAAACGCGCAATGCTCCGGCATAGAACACCTCCAGCATGGCCCGGTCTCGCAGCGCGATGGCCTCCGCCTCCGCGCTGGGACGCGCGGCCCGCGGAGTTGCCAGCAGCTGCTCCAGTTCCTCGCGAGCCAGCGCCTTGGGCAGCACCTTCCACTGCCGCGGCGATTCAATGTTCAGCGTGGGATCGCTTTCCGCCAGCCGGTCGAGCAGCAGATAGCGGTAGAACTGGCGCAGCGCGGAAAGCTTGCGTCCCACCGAGCGCGCGTCCATCGCCTTGGCCTGCAGTTCCTCCAGGAACTCCCGCACCTCCCGCTGGCGGGCCAGCGCCAACCCGCGTTTGCGCCGCTCCAGGAATTCCGCAAATTGCCGCAAATCGCGCCCGTAGGCGGCGATGCTCAGCGGCGCCAGCCCCTTCTCCACCTTCAGGTAGTCTAGAAAAGAGGCAAGCAGGCGCGCGTTGTCGGGCGCGGGAGGCACAAGATTAGTATGCGCGTTATCGGACACTGGGGGGAATTACAGGCCTGATGCCCGCCGGGCCGGCTCCTCCGCCGCCCCGCTCTGCTCCAGCAACTCCGTGGCGTAGAGCGCCCCTTCCGGCGTGTCTTCGTGCTTGAAGAAGACGAACGCGTCCCGCCCCTCGGCGAGGTGGCTGCGCATTTTTTCGCTGATCTGCTGCCGCTCGTCGGCGCTGTACTCCGGCTTGCGCAGCCGGTAATAGCAGAAATTGGCGGTGCACACATCGGGAACGGCCATGTCTTCGCTCTCCGCCACACACAACGCGGCGTTGTGCCGCCGCAGCACGTCATACACCGCATCGCTGAACCAGCTTTGGTGGCGAAACTCGAAGGCGCAGCACAGGGCGCGCGGCAGTCCGTCCAGAAACTCGCCCAGCAGCGGGGCATCCGCCTTGAAATTGGGCGGCAACTGGAACAGCGCCGGCCCCATTTTCCCCGCCCGCAACAGCGGCTCCAGCGACGCCAGAAACCGCTTCACCAGTTCCTCGGTTCCCTTCAGCCGTTTGATGTGGGTGATGGCCTGATGCGCCTTCAGGCAGAAGCGGAATTCCGCCGGCGTCTCCGCAATCCAGTTCTGCAGACTCTTCTCGCTGGCCATGTGCCGGAAGGTGTAGTTCACCTCTACCGCGTTGAGCCGGGTGGCGTAGTAATTCAGAAAGCTCTTCTGCGGCAGCTTGGCTGGATAGAAAGCTGGTTTCCAGGCGGGATACGCCCATCCCGAGGTGCCGGCGTGCAGCGTGGCCATGTTTTACTCCTGCGTCAGTCCCTGAAATTATATGCGCGGTGGGACAGGTCGCCTTCGTAATAGCGGCAAGCCCGGGAAATCATGTTATAAGACTCAATTATGGGCAGCATTCGCAAGGGCTCGGTGCATTTGTTCCGCTTTGCCGGAGTTGACGTTTTCCTGCACTGGTCCTGGTTTCTCGTCGCCCTTTTCGAAATCAACGCCCGCTCCGGCCGCTATTCCACTGTCGCATGGAATGTCGTGGAGTACCTGGCGCTGTTTGCTGTCGTCCTGCTTCACGAGTATGGCCATGCCCTCGCCTGTCGCCAGGTGGGCGGAAATGCCGACCACATCGTGCTCTGGCCCCTGGGTGGAGTCGCCTATGTAGACCCGCCGCCGCGCCCCGGCGCCACCCTGTGGAGCATTGCCGCCGGTCCCCTCGTCAACGTGGTCTTGTTGGTAGTGGTGGAGATAGTGGGCGTGGCCGGGCGATCCGCGGGGCTATGGGTGGCCATGCCCAACGTCCACGCGCTGCTCCGCGCACTCTGGTACATCAACTTTGGCCTGCTGATCTTCAACCTCCTGCCCATCTACCCGCTTGACGGCGGCCAGATTCTTCGTTCTCTGCTGTGGTTTCCACTGGGTCGCGCCCGCAGCCTGATGGCAGCGACAATCGTCGGCTTCATTGGTGTGCTTGGCCTGATCTTTCTGGCCGCATACATCCACTCCGGCTGGTTTGCCATTTTGTCGGTGTTCATCCTGATGAATTGCTGGGCGGGCCTGCGGCAGGCGCAAGCATTGTCGAAATTGGCGAAGCTGCCGCGCCATGCCGGGTTCGTCTGCCCGACGTGCCAGTCATCGCCGCCGATAGGCAATTTCTGGAAGTGCGCGGCCTGTGGCGCTGCCTTTGACACATTTCAGAACCAGGCGGTCTGCCCCCACTGTTCCGCCCGCTTTCCTGCCACCATGTGCCTGGACTGCCGCCGGTTGCATCCTCTGGACGCATGGGTAGTGCGCAGCACCGTGGCCGCTTCGCAGTTGTGAGTTGATTGTCGCCGGGAAGACAGCGCCATTTAGCGCGCTTGCTGCGCCAGCCCTGCACCCCACACGGGAGTGGTAGCGGCAATCTTCTCGAAATTGGCAACGATTGCCTGGGCGCGTGGTATTGCCTTTTTCACTCCGGGCAGCGATAGCGACGCGTCATGGCTGGCCCGGCTGTCCCAAACCTCTGTTACCCAGAGCACGTTCGGGTCCGCCGCATCTTCGGCCACGATGTAACTCAGGCACCCCGGCATGTCGGCCGCGCTTTCTCTCAAGATTGCAATCAACTGGTCGCGCTTCCCTGCCACCGCTGTTAATTTCACGATCAAGCCATACATTTCTGCGCTCCTGATTGCGCTCACCCCGGCCGCGCCGCTCCCTGGTAGGTGTAGGTCATGGGTCGCGGACCGGGAAGATAGCTGGTAGTCAGCTCCATAATCCGAAATCCCGCACCCGTGATCAGGTCATCCACCTTGCGATTCAAATGACACCCGCCCGTGGCGTGCTTCCACACCGGGGTGAGCCGGTCCTGCCAGGCAGCCACTTTGCGGTCCGGAGCCCGGCCATGCTCCACAAAAATGAGCCGCCCATCCGGCTTCAGAACACGCCGCATCTGCTGCAGCGCCCTGGCGGCGTTGGGAATGGAGCACAAAGTCCAGGCCATGACTACGGTATCAATGCTGGCTGCATCCAGTGGCAGCGGCTCTTCCGCCGATTGCGCGATAAAGTCAACCTCGATGGGCGCAGCCACCCTCTTTGAGGCCATTTTCTGCAGCTCCAGCGATGGGTCCACGCCGAAAATGTGCTTAACTTCCGGCGAATAGAACGGAAGGTTCAGGCCAGAGCCAATTCCAATCTCCAGCACTTCGCCGCGCGCCTGCGGAATCAACGCCGCCCGCACCTTGGCCGCGTCCTTGTTCTTCATGGCCAAATCAATGATCCGCGGCAGCAGGTATTTTCCGTACAAACCCATAGCGCGTTGCCTTGTACGACTGTCCTCTCATTGAATGTCATCCTGAGCGAGGACGCGCCATACAATGCGCGTCCGAGTCGAAGGACCTTGTGTTTCTCAGGATGCAGCGCGTTTTAGCCTGAGCGAGCGCGCTTCGAGCCTCGGCGAGAAGGGCGCGAGCGAATGACCTCTGCATTTTTCGGAGCCGCCTGCCTCCTCTGCGGACGCGTCGCCTCCCCGCCCTCCACCGCACCCAACTTCGGCAGCTTCTGCTTCAGTTTCAGCACCGGCTCAAACAGATCGCCTTTGGCTTCCACCCTCTTTAGAACCTCGGCACTGTCAAACACCAGCAGCTTAGGATCCTTCTTCTCCAGGCAGCGCTCCACCTCCTCCCACTCCACGGGGGTGGAGACCGTCGGCCGCTCCTTCGCCCGGAGCGAATACACGCAGATCGTGGTCTTGTGATCGTCGTTCTGGCTCCAGTCCACCAGCACTTTGTTCACCCGCAGCGTCTTCTTCATGTCGGAAACCACCAACTCCGGATGCTCGCGCTCCAGGTGCCGCGCGATAGCGTGCGCCACCGGCTTGGTCTGGTCATAGGTGGTGGGCGTGTTCAGCGGTACGTACACCTGCAGGCCCTTGGAGCCCGAAGTCTTGGCCAAGCACTCCAGCCCGAAATGTTCGAAGATTTCCCGCACCCATAGTCCCACCTGGCAGCACTGCACGATATTGGCGGGCGCACCTGGGTCGAGGTCAAACACCAGCATGGTGGGCTGCAGGATCTCGTTGCCCAGGGACAGCGATGTGTGCAGCTCGATGTCCGCCAGATTAGCCGCCCACACCAGCGTGGGCAGGTCCTGCACCAGGCAATACTTCATGTAGCGGTTGTTGCCTCCGCTCCACACCTCGGCTGTCTGCACCCATTCCGGCCGGTGCGACGGACAGTTCTTCTCGTAGAAAAACTGTCCGCTGACCCCGTTGGGATAGCGTTTCATGGTCAGCGGGCGGTCGTGCAGATGGGGCAGCAACGCCGGCGCCACACGCACGTAATAGTCAATCACCTGCCCTTTGCTGAACCCCGCTTCCGGGTACAACACCTTATCCAGATTGGAGAGCTGCAGCTGCCTTCCCTGGATCTCAACCATCTGTGTTGATCGGCTCACTGTTTGTTTCCTGTCCCAGCCCTGGTAAAGGCGCAACTTGTTGCGCCATGGAAGAGCAGCTGGTAGCTGGTAGTTGGTACCTGGCAAACCCGCGCCGCCCAATCTACCACTCACCAACTACCAACTACTAACCACCCGCTACCCACTTTTCGATGCACCCATTCCAACTGGCGGAGCAGGAACAACATCCAAGCACCTGTGCCAAAGGCCGACGAAAAACCGCTGCCTGTAAGCTCCTCCACGGCGCCGGAATTTCCCCCGGAGCAACAGCGCCTGTTTCGCGAGGTATTGCAGGTGCTGAACCAGGGTGGCATTCCCTACGTCGTCTCCGGCGCCTTTGCCCTGCAGAAGCATACCGGCATCTGGCGCGACACCAAGGACCTCGACGTTTTTCTACCCGCCCAGCACGTGCCCGTGGCCCTGGAGTGCCTTATCAACGACGGCTTCGAGTGCAGCGTTGTGGACCCGGTGTGGCTGGCCAAAGCCCATCGTGGCGACTTCTATGTAGACCTGATCTGCGGGATGAGCAATGCTGTCATCATCGTGGAAGACAGCTGGATTGAGCGCGGCATGCCCACAGAAATCGGGGGGGTGCCCGTGCGCGTGCTGGCCCCGGAAGAGCTCATCGCCTCCAAGCTGTTTGTCACTCGGCGCGAACGCTTCGACGGCGCCGATATCGCCCATGTCATCTACGGCACCCGCGGGCGCCTCGACTGGGACCGCCTTCTGCAATTGGCCGGGTCGCATTGGGAAATGCTGCTGTGGGCGCTGGTCCTGTTTCGTTACGTTTATCCGGCGCGCAGCTCCTATGTGCCCTTTCATGTTTGGAATGGTCTGCTGCAGCGCTTGCAGCACGAACTGGCCAATCCAAACCCCTGCGCCAAGTTCCGCGGCAGCCTGGTAGATGAAAAAATGTTTGCCATTGACGTGCACGAGTGGGGCCTGGACAACCTGGTCGAGGCTTTCCGAGCGCAGCGCCAGCCCAAGCTTGCGGCGCCGGCCAACGTCGCTTGCCCGATTGCGTCCCCGGAAGAGCGCAAGGCTTCGTAAATTTTCGACTTATGAGAATCGCCGCCACCGCGGACCTGCACTTCACGCCTCAGAACTACGACCGCATTCGCGAGCAGATGTCGCGCGTGCGCGACCAGGCGGACCTGCTGGTGCTGGCGGGCGA
>DASSQB010000439.1:0-16595 GCA_035702725.1 Terriglobales bacterium
GGGAGAAGAAAACGAAAGGCAAAAGGCGATTGCACACAATCACAATCAGCACCAGGCTGATGGTGGCCTGAATAATCTCCGGCGTATTCCAGCCCTTCTCATGGAAGACGGCATAACCCACCATCAGGGCGATGGCCGCCATGCTGAGCTGGGTAAGCACCGCCATGGAAAGAGCGGCGCGGCTGCGGCTCACCTTCAGGCGGGGCTCCACTCGCTGCTCAAAAACGTCAATGTTGTCCTGAAATTCGCGCGACAGAAATTTGCCGATCTCGGTGTAGAGCCGCTCCACGTAGGAGACCAGCGTCAGCACGCCCAGCATGAGCACGATTGGAAGCGCGATGACGCTCATCAGCCTCGCTCCTTCGTCCGCGGAACGTAACCGGGCCGCAGTTGCTCCGGGCGGGCATCATCATCGCTGCGGGCGATCAGCGCCGTGGGCAGCCCAAGCTGAGCGCGCAGGCGTTCTTCCATTCGCGCCATGCGTCCATTGTCGCGCTCGTGGTCATATCCCGCCAGATGCAAGACCCCGTGCAGCACCAAAATTTTCAGCTCCTCGGCCGGAGCGTGGCCGAACTGGCGCGCGCTCTGTGCCGCCAGCTCGGCGGAAATGGCTATGTCGCCGGCAAAGCCCTGCCCTGCCCCGCCGTCGCTGGGAAACGACAGAACGTCCGTGGCTTTGTCCTGCCCGCGATAGCGGCGGTTGAGCTCGCGAATTTCGCGGCTGCCCGCCACCAGGACGTTCACTTCGCCACGCAGTCCGGCAGCGCGCTGGGCCCGCGCCAGAAAGCGCTCCAGCATGGCGCTGGTGGCGCCCGGCAGATTTTTCTTGAGAATTATCACAGACGTCCAAAAACAAAGGGGAGAGCCGCGACTGGACCCTCCCGCGCAAGCTTGCTGATTTATTCTTCGGCCGGCTCGGCGGCGTGCTCCTTTTCTCCCGCCGGCGCGGCGCTCTTGCCGTTGCCGTTGCCGCCCTTGCCTTCCAGCGATAGCGACATCTGGTCCTCCGCCACCTTGGCCTTGTGCTCGTCGTATGCGCGAATGATGCGCTGCACCAGCTGGTGGCGCACCACGTCGCTCTCGTCAAACCAGATGAACGAAAGCCCTTCCACGTTCTTCAGGATGTCGAGCGCCTCCAGCAGCCCGCTGCGCCGGTAGGTGGGCAGGTCAATCTGCGTAACGTCGCCGGTAATTACCGCCTTGGAGTTGAAGCCCAGGCGGGTGACAAACATCTTCATCTGCTCGGAGGTGGTGTTCTGCGCCTCGTCGAGAATGACAAAAGAGTCGTTGAGCGTGCGCCCCCGCATGAAGGCGATGGGCGCAATCTCAATGACGTTCTTCTCCAGGTAGCGGTCCACCTTCTCCGGGTCAAGCATGTCGTAAAGAGCGTCATAGAGCGGGCGCAGGTAGGGATCTACTTTCTCCTGCAAAGTGCCGGGCAGGAAGCCCAGTCGCTCTCCGGCCTCCACCGCCGGGCGAGCCAGAATGATGCGATTTACGCGCTTGGCCAGCAGCGCGGAAATAGCCATGGCCACCGCCAGGTAGGTCTTGCCCGTGCCGGCAGGCCCGATCCCGAACACCATGTCGTACTTCTCTATGGCTTCCAGGTACCGGCGCTGATTGATGCTCTTGGGCTGCACCGTGCGGCGCCCGAAGGAGCGCTGCTTGCCGGATTCCGCCAGCCCGCGCAGCGTGGCGTTGGCGTCGTTAATCACAATGCGCAGCATGCTGCCCAGGTCGCCGTTGTTGAAGACGAACCCGGAGCGCTGCAGCTGGTCGTAGTCGGAAATAACCTGCTCGGCACGGGCCACGTCGCGGGCCGCGCCCTCAATCTCCACCGAATCGGCCTTGAGGTCAATGGTGACGCTCAGACCGTCTTCCAGCAGGTGCAGGTTTTCGTCCCGGGTGCCAAAGAGGGTGCCGATGTTGGAGCTGATTTCGATATTTTTCTTCATTTACTGTCGGGTCTTAGCCTCCGAAGGCGCAGTCGCCACGAAATTTCCCTGGGATTCCCTGGTTGCATCGAGTGCGGATGGTGACGAGGCGGCCTGCGGCACACGCCGTGCAAACGATTGGCGGACAGGAATTTCTGCATGAAGTGAAGATTGGCCGGAATGCTCGCCACCCAGTGCAAGCAACTACCATTGGCTGTAGGGTACCCCCCTGCCGGGCCGGAGTCAACGGCTATGACCGTCAGGCGCACGCACCTTTTCCCGCTCTGTTGGATGAGAACCGATAACAGAAAGATACGCGGCTTCTGCCCTGCCGGGTTTGACCGTTCCTGCACCCCTCCCGTAAAATCAGAGAGTTGCAATCAGCCAACTAAGTTCTTCCGAGGTAGACCAAGCAGAAATGGCTAATCATTTTTCGGCGCTGAAGCGCGCCCGTCAGACAGAAAAGCGCACCGTGCGCAACCGCAACAACCGCTCCCAGCTGCGTTCCGTGCTGCGCAAGATGCGGGAAGCCATCGCCGCCGGCAACCGCGAGCAGGCGGAGCAGACGTACCGCGAGACGGTTTCCGTGCTCGACAAAGCCATCCAGAAGGGTGTGCTGCACCAGAACACCGCTTCCCGCTACAAGTCGCGCCTGAGCGTGCGGGTGCGGGCAATCGCGGCAAAGTAGACATCCCACCGTCCAAAAACTAAAAGGCGAGCCCGGAGCTCGCCTTTTTTGTTGCCTGGAGCGGAGTTGTGTCTGAATCGGCTCAGGCCGTTACTCAATCCTGATCCTGATTGGAAGCCTCCGTGGCTCCTCCCTTGCGGATCTCAATAGAGCCGTACTGGTTGTTGATCTCCAGCCGTGAGGCGCCGCTGCCTACCGTGCCGCTGGCCGTGCTCTGGCCATGGTCGCTGTTGACCTGGACCTGGTTGAAGTCGCTCTCGATATCCCCATCGCGTGTGCGCGCCGTCAGGTTAAAAGCCGCTTCCGCCGGCAGCACCACCTGGATGTCGCCCTTGCTGTTATCAATCTGCATGCTGCCCAGCGGCAGCTTGCCGGCGTGCACCTCAACGCTGCCGTTGCTGTTCTCCACCTTGACGTCGCCGGTCACGTTATCCAGGTGAATGTCCTTGGACCGGGTGATCAGCCGCAGCGGGCCTGCCAACGACTTCGCCTGCAGGTCGCCCGATTCCATGCTCAGGTCGCCATCCAACCGGGAAAATTCCATGTCCGTGCGCGAGGATTTAAAGCGCACGCCCTTTTTCACGCCGGCCAGGCTCATGTCGCCGAAGTAGTCCCCGGTCATCTCCAGCTTGCCGCTGATGTCGGAAATATTGGTGTCGTCCAGGCGGCCATCCACGCTCAGGTCGCCCTTGAGGTGGGCTGCGGTCAGCGAGCCCTTGCGCATCATCACCGTGGAGTTGCCGGTAATCTGGCCCAGGTTCACGTCGCCGTGCGAGTTGGAGACCTTCACCTCGGCGTCGCGGCCCTGCACGCTAATGTCCCCGTGCTGGGTGGCAACATCCACCTCCGCGTTGCGCGGGACCGTAATGTCCAGATCAGTGCTGACGGCATGCTGGTCTCCCGCCCCGGTGGTATTGGCGTTGACGGTCACCAGGTTTCCGCTCACCGAAATGGTGGGCCGGGTTTGCGAGTCAACCTGCTTCGATTGCTGCTCGTTATCGGCCACCAGGCGCTTGTGTACGACAACCTTGATGTCCTTCTGGTCCCAGGAATTGACCGTCACGCCGCCGCGGTTGGAGACCACGCGCAGGCTGGCGCCCGCGGGGAATGCCTGCTGCATCTGGTCGTTGAAGCTATAGGTGTCGCCGAACACGGGCCACATGTTGTCGCCCATGTCCATCTCATCGCCCACCGCATGCCAATTCACGCGCGCCGCCTTGCTGGCAGCCAGCCCGCAGCAGATGAGAAACAGGAGCAGAAAGAATCCGCCCACGCCCAACCCTGGCGCCCGTGTGCCCTCGCGCTGCGCCTGGTAGTACTCCACCAGCTTGACCACGCCCCAGATGATGATCAGCACTGGCCAGTAGCGGGCGAACCACAAGCCCAGCGCATGCCAGGTGATCACGTGCATGTTCCCTAAGAGGAACACCAGGCCGAGAATGATCAGCACCACCGGCCCCGCGAAGGAGCGATGCCGGCGCGGTGGCGTCACTACCGGCGCTTGACTAGACATGGCCCACCTCCCCACTTACTTCTCCCTCGGCGGGCGGCGCCGGCGGCGGCGTCTGCGCGCCCCCAGTCGGTGGCGGTTGCAAGTGCCCGGCGCTGGACGCATTGCTCTGCAGCACCTTGATCAGGCCAATCACCAGCAGCAGCACCGGCCAGGTGCGCCCGAATCTCACTACATGCACCGCGGCCAGCAGCAGCAGGCCGCCTAAGGTCACCAGTATTGCCGGACCCATTAATCCCCGGGCACGGCAATTGGCGCAGCCACAGCTGAAGCCGGGCTCGCCCGCCACCATCCCGCTCTGGCGCGCAAATATCCACGCTCCCAGCCCGATCAGGAAGATAGGAATCACGAGCGCGCCGAACATGTGGAACTCAAACAATCCCAGGTTGCCCAGCAGAAAGAGCACACCCAAAGCGATCAGCACCAGCGCGCCGGTGGGCACATTGGACATCTTCATCGGACCGCCCGTGCCCACCATCCGGCTCAAGCCAAACGGGTCGGGAGCCGGTTGGCCCAACTGCAACGCCTTGGCGGAACGGTACGCGTCCACGATCTGATAAATGTAGAAAAATGCGATCGCCAGTCCGAACAGCGGTGCGGGTCCCGCATCGCTGCTGGCGCCCCACACCAGGAAGGCAAATATGACCATGTGGGCCAGGCCCTTAGCATATTGCGCGCAATACACCGCACCCACGCCGAAGGGGAAGAATGCGGCCAATACGGCCGCCAGGGCGGGATTGGGGCCGCTCGGCGGCACTACCATAATGGGGCCGGCCGGGACTGCGCTCGGCGCTTGCGCTCCCGCCGGCGGCATCACGTCCTGCAGTCGCTCGGCCAGGCAACTCTCGCAGTAAATGACCCCACGCACGTCGCGCTTGCAGGCGGCGCATAGCGCCTTCCCGCAGGTACGGCAGTAGGCGACTGCCGGCGTTTCTTGATGCACCGCGCAGTTCATACCAACCTCCTCAGGGCGTGTACCGGCCACACCTGCGGGTCTGCAACCGGCGCCGAGGCCAGCAAGGGCTGGTCCTCCTGCCGGCTGTAGTTCTGTTCCCGATTCTGGTCAGGTGTTCCGCTGGTATTGTTGTTGCGATTCTTCTCCTTTACCGGCCGGCTCGGTTCTTCCGGCTCCGTTACCCGCTTCAGGTCGCGTACCCGCGATTCCAGTTCGTACACGAAGCGAATGTTTTCGTAGTACTTCACCACCTTGGCGGAAGTCTCGTAGTAGCCGCGCACCAGCGCGCTGGGACGCAGGTCCACATGGCGCAGGGCGCCTATCTTCACGCCTGCCGCGTTGAGGGCGATGGACACGGAGAAGAAAACCATCGCGAACGACATGGCAAAGCGCGGCTGGCGGGCCGTGCTCCATACCGGCGCCAGCACCGGCTTCACCCAGCCCCGCAGCCTTTCCGGCCATGAGGTGGTAACGGGGACGGCCACCGGAACGCGCGCCTGCACGCCCGTGGTCGCCGCCAGGATTCTGTTCACCAGGTTGGGAGGCGGTTGAACTTGCGGAACCACCTTCAACCAGCTCAGGCCAGTTTCGGCCTGGGAGAACAGGGGACCGCAGACGGGGCATAGCTCCCGGTGCTGCCGGAAATCTTCCAGCTGCGCTCCGCTGAGTTGCCCGTCCAGCCCTTCCGCCAGCAGGGCTTCGAACTCGCTGCACTGCATGCGGATTGGATTTTCGCCTGGCATCAAATCACCTGCCTATAGGTACGAGATAGCAGGCGTGCAAGTTCCACACGCCCGCGGTTAATTCGCGACTTTACAGTACCTTCGGGGACCTTCAGGACGCCCGCAATGTCCTTGTAATCCATGTCTTGCAGGTCCCGAAGAATAACCGCCTCGCGCAATTCCGGGGAAAGTTTCTGCAGGGCCTCGTGGACCGCCTCCCCCGCCTCCCGGCTGCGCACCTGCTCGTCCGGGCTGGCCGTGCCTTTGTCCTCAATCTGCTCGCCCAGGCTGCGGCCCTCCTCCTCCTGGACGGGGGTGGCATCGAGGGAGTCGGTCAGGCGGTCATGTTTGCCCTTGCGGAAGTGGTCTACCAGCAGGTTGCGCGTGATGGTAGTTACCCAGGTCATGAACGCGCCCCGCTCCACTTCATAGCTGCCCAGGGTTTTATACATCTTGATGAAGACCTCTTGGGTGAGGTCGTCGGCATCCTCGGCCGATCCCGCGAAACGATAGCAAATGTTATAGATACGCCGCTGATAGCGGCGGACGATATCCTCCCAGGCGGCGGCGTCGCCGGCAAGGCAGCGACGGAGTAGTAGGCCTACGACCTGGGCGTCTTCCAACCCGCACTCCCGAGAAAAGCTCCTGGCTCAATTTACAGTCCAAGAAGCGGGGAATTTCCCGACTGCACCTTACCGATACGCGGCCCAGGAAGCAAAAGTTCTCTGTTGTGTGAACGAAGTGATTCTAGCAAAGGGGGTTACAGATTATGCGGCGAAACGGGTGGCCAAAATGGCTCTGCTGCAGACGCCTCATTTTCCGCAGACCCTTGGATGACGATTGGTCGTGCAGCGCTTTTGGGTGGCGCAGCGCTTTAGCGCTGCATTACAAAACCGGGAAATAAAACCGGCTTCAGCCGCTGAGGTCAATCACCGTGGACCGCCCCACTTCCGGTTACAATTCCCCCTCGAAGAGCTATGCATGAAGGAATGGCAACAAATCAGAGTGGAAACCTGGCTGTGGCTGATTTTTGCCCTGTATTGGTTCATAGCCTCGCGCACTACGGCTAAGACCAAGGCGCGGGAAAGCTTCCTCACGAGCCTGCCCCGCAACGCGGTGCTGGCGCTGGCCGGCGCCCTGCTGGGCGTTCGTTCCCTTTCCGTAGGTATCCTCGGCCGTCGCTTTGTCCCTGCCCTGCCCTCGGTTTGGCTGGCTGGCGTTCTGCTTACGATTGTCGGCATCGCTCTGGCCTTCTGGGCCCGCTACCACCTGGGCAAGTACTGGAGCGGGCAGATCACCCTCAAGGAGGGCCACACCCTCGTTTGCACGGGCCCTTACAAACACCTTCGCCATCCCATCTACTCCGGAATTCTTCTCGCTATCGTGGGCACGGCCCTGACGGTGGGGCTTTACCGGGCGCTGCTAGCGGTAATTTTTGCCACCGTGGCGTTCTGGTGGAAAGCCCGCCAGGAAGACGCCTGGCTTTCGGCTGCTTTCGGGGAGCAGTTTGAACAGCAACGCCGGCGGACCGGCCGCCTGTTGCCGCGCTTCCGGCGTGTTGCGGTTGACTAACTCCAGGGCCGGTCTCGTCCCGTTAGGGACGATGTGAAAGTAGCGCGCCAGTTCACTGGCGGGAGTGGCGGAATTAGGACCTCAAGTCCCGTTAGGGACGACTGAGAAAGGCGGGCCAGCGGTTCAGTCGTACCTACGGCACTGTTGTGGTCGGCCCGTGCTTCCCCGCCACTGAAGTGGCGGGCTACACTCAGCCGGTCTCTACGAGACCGGTGACCACAGCCCCTCCGACCCGGCGGACACCCCCACATTAAGATGGCAGAGGATTTGCTGCGAAATCAGGAGCGGTGAGTGCGGCCAAACGCGGCAATCTACGGTCCCATTCTGGGAATCAGAACGCTTTCCCCACCAACGAATTCTGCGCCCCTCCACACCAAGGGGTGTATAGGGAAGAGTAGGGACCCCACATCTCGATCTGGAGGTGTGTCGTGTCTCTTCCCCCGGCTGTCCGTCATCACCTGCCTGCATTCTTGCCCGCAATTGTCACCGTCCTCCTGATCGCAGCTGCTGCCGCTCAGGACGCTTCCACCGGCTCCATTCGCGGCACGGTTTCCGATCCCAATGGCGCCCGCATTGTCGGGGTCCACGTGCTGGCGGTCAACAGCGCCACGGGACTCACCTACACCGCCGACACCAACAGCGAGGGCGCGTTCGCCTTCGACCTGCTGCCGCCCGGCGATTATGGGGTGCGCGCCGACGCTCCCGGCATGCGCTCGGAATTGCGTCCCGCTCAGCACGTGCCCGTGGGCGGTGCAGTGCAACTCGATTTTCGCCTGGTGATGGCGGTGGTAAATGAAGCTGTCACCGTCACTGAACCGCCTTCGCTGGTGGAGGTGCAGAGCAGCGCGGTCTCCGGTGTTATAGACGAGCGCGCCATCTCCGACGTGCCCCTGAATGGGCGCCGCTTCAGCGACCTGGCGCTGCTCGACGGGGGCGTAACCCAGGACCCGCGCAGCCTGACCTCAGCCAGCAACGGCGATCTGGCCTACGGCGGCATTCGCGGAACCCAGACCAGCTTCCTGGTAGATGGCACCGACAACAACAACTCTTTCTTTGCCCAGGCGCGAGGACGCTATCGCGCGCCCTATCAGTTCAGCAACGAAGTGGTGAAGGAATTCCGCGTCTCCTCGAACTCCTACGGCGCCGAACTGGGGCGTGCCGGAGGCGCGGTAGTCAATGTAGTCACCAAATCGGGTTCCAACCGCTTCCACGGCACGGCCTTCTACTATCTGCGTGACAGCCGCTTCAACGCCCAGCCAGCGTTTACCGACTTCAAGCCCTCGGACCGGCAGCATCAGTTTGGCTTTACCCTGGGCGGGCCGCTGCGGCGCAACCGCACCTTCTTTTATGGCGGCTTCGACCAGCACATTTTCCACGTGCCCACGGTGGTGCGGTTCGCCACCGGAAGCTACAGCGTGGTGCCGCAACCAGGCAACTACCCCATTGTCCCCCCGGACTATGAAGCCAATGACAAGGCGCTGGTCTTTGCCGCCGCCAACCGGCTCTCCCAGATGGGCGGCGAGTACCGTTCCAAGCTGCTGGGCAATACCGGTTTCGCCAAGGTGGATTTCGCGCTCAGCCCGCGGCACTTTGTAAGCGCGCGCCTGAACACTTCGCGCTATTACGGTGCCAACAACGTCTTCTTCGACCCAGCCAGTCCGGTCACCAGCTACGCCATCAGCGACAACGGCGAGGAGCGGGTTTCCACCGAAAGCGGCACCGTTTCGCTCACCAGTTCGCTTTCCCAGCAGTTCACCAGCCACCTGCGCCTGCAGTTTTCTCGCGACCTGCAGGAATCCGTCAGCAACTCCGCTGCGCCGCTCACCCAGATCTACGGCCTCATGGAAGGCTTTGGGCGCTCCACCATCCTGCCCCGGCGCACCCGTGAGCATAAGTTCCAGGTGGCAGACACCCTCAGCTTCGACGGCCTGCGCCACTCCTGGAAATTTGGTGGTGACGCAATGCTCACCTGGATCTACAACTACTTCCCCTCGCTCTTTGGCGGGGAATACATTTTCGACGACATCAAGGTGAATCCCTGGACGTTTGTCCCCATGGTCGGCGGCACGGAACTGACGCCGCTTCGCGCCTGGGCGCACGGCATGCCCCGCTATTACATGCAGAATTTCGGTACCGCCTTTTCCCACCCCGACACAAAGGAATATTCCGCCTTCATCCAGGACACGATTCGCGTCACCGACCGCCTGGCCCTTAACCTGGGCGCGCGCTATGACCTGCAGACTTTCACCCACAAGGGGCTGGTCACCAATCCGCTGTGGCCGGATTCGGGCAAGGTGCCTCTCGATATCAACAACGTCGGTCCACGCGTAGGCTTTGCCTACTCGTTAGGCAATGACCGTCCCTTTGTGATCCGTGGTGGTTACGGGCTCTTCTATACCCGCATTCCGCAGATGTATACCTCGGCGGTGGTCACGGACAACGGCCTGGCCAGCACGCACCTGTTCCTGAACAACACCGACTTTTATGACCGACAGCTTTTTCCCACCTACCCCAATCCCCTGTTCAACTGCGGCCTCACCGCAGCTTCGTGCGTGGCGCCTGCCAACATCGCGGGACGGCTCTCCACCGAAATTTCCGCCTTCTCGCCCACGTTCCAGACGCCCAGTGTGCACCAGGCCAGCCTGAGCGTGGAGCGCGAGATCGCCGACCGCATGGCGATCGGCACTTCTTATCTGTTTGTCAACGGCCGGAACCTGATTCGCGCCCGCGACATGAACTTGCCTGCTCCCGGCGTGGTCAGCTATCCCGTGTTCGACAATAGTGGCAATAATCTGCTGGGCTACTACAGCGTGGATTCGTTTTCCACCTGGCAGCTCTCGCAATCTATGACCTGTCCCTGGCCGCCGTGCATCAACCCGCTCCAGCGGCCGATTCCTCAACTGGGCGCCATTAATGTTTTTGAGAGTGCCGCCACCAGCACTTATCACGGGCTGACCTTCTCCCTGCGGCGGCGCATGACCCACGGGCTCTACTTCCGCGTCGCCTACACTTACGCGCACGCCATTGATGATGGCCAGGACGCGCTGCTGGTGGGCCGTCCGGTGACGGTGCAGAACACCTACTCGCCCAATGCGGAACGCGCCTCCAGCGTGACCGACCAGCGCCACCGCTTTGTGGTCTCCTGGATTGCCGAGCCACGGCCCTTCCACGCCGGCCAGGAATTTCTGGGACGGGTCTTTAACGATTGGAGATTTTCGGGAACGGTTACCGCCGGCAGCGGCCGTCCATTCGATGCTCGCGTTCTGGGCGATCCCAACCAGGACCTTAACACCAACAACGACCGCCTGCCGGGCTACGGCCGCAATGCTTTTGTGGGCCCCGATTACGCCACTTCTAACGTTCGCCTGTCACGCGAAATCCATCTCGGTGAGCGCTTGCGCCTCGTGGCTTTAGGCGAAATCTTTAATCTTTTTAATCGCTTCAACGGTCGCGTGAACACTACCGACGACGCCTTTCTGAATTCTGCCGGAAACTTCTTGCAGCTTGATAAGCAGGTTGGATTCAGATACTTCCCAGCACAATATCGAGTAACTGGCAACTTTCTGCAGGCGACGAACGCTTATGCACCACGGCAGGTGCAATTCGCGCTTCGCTTGACATTCTGACGGGAAGAGCGGGTAATTTCGGGTGTTTCACCCCAAAAACCGTTGAAAAACCCAACATACCCTCTTGACTTGGGCTGGGAACCTTGCCATAACTACTGTGGTCCAACGGGGACAAGGTTGGGGGTGTATCCAGTTTGGCGGAAGTAAGAATACAAGAGGGCGAGTCCTTGGAGAACGCCCTGCGTCGTTTTAAGCGCAAGGTGCAGCAGGAAGACATCATCAAGGAGGTCAAGCGTCACTCCTTCTACCTGAAGCCTGGCGAAAAACGGCGCGCCAAGGAAGCTTTAGCCCGTAAGCGCAGCCGTAAGAAAGCGCGGAAAGAACAGGAATAATCCCGAAGAGGCCGCTTTTTCCAGGAAGCGGCCTTTCCATTTCTCACAGCCTTCACCCGCTCCTTTGCTCCGAAGGCCAGAGTTGTTAGGCGGTCACGCATTTTTAGGGTCTTATGCAGTGCCGCGCACCTCAGCCGTGCGCGGAAAGGGCCGAACTCAGGGGCGTAGTTGGACAGAGCCGGGCATCCCTCGTGACGGCTCCCGTCCGAAAAAGGGGGCGTGTCGCAATGGAGTTTCAGGACAAGGTTTTAAAGTGCGTGGACTGCGGGGCCGAGTTCATCTTTACGGCGGGTGAGCAACTCTTCTTTTTCGACAAGCAGTTCAAGAACGAGCCCAAGCGCTGTAAGCCATGCAAGTCCAAACGGGTTGCCACTTTAGGCGGTGCGCCTCCCACGGGCGCCACTTACCCGCGCGTGGAAACGCGCACGGTATGCTCGCAATGCGGCAAAGAAACTACCGTCCCCTTTAAGCCCACTCAGGGGCGGCCGGTCTTTTGCCGCGAATGCTTTCAGCAGCGGCGCACGACGGCCGCTACCGCTTAGAGCTGGGACCGCCGGCTTCGGGCCCTTGACGCTTGCTCCGGTAGGCGAGCGTTAAGCGTGTCTGCCAGGTGGCTCCTTCTTCCCGGAAATCTGCAATTATCAGGGGAAATCTCTCCTGCCGCATTGGGGCGGACACCAACCCTCAGCCCTCATTCAGAGGGGCTAAGTAGCTGCTGCTGACTGACTTGTAAATTAGCTTACCTTGCGGCTGCGAGCCGTTTCCGGGGCGGCAGCTGCGTCGCGCACCTGCACGTTGTGGGAGGCGTGTTTCTTATCTTCGTGCTGGATCAGTAGAACTTCAATCTGCCGCAGCAGATCCTCAGTGCCCTGAGGCTTAACCAGGAGCGATTCCGCTCCCTTGCTCTGCCAGTCGCTGCCCAAAGCAGGATAAGCGGTAAGAATGGCAGTGGCGGGATTGTATTCCTGTTCGCGAGCCACGCGGATCACATCATATCCCGAGGTCTCGCTCTCCATGCGCATATCGGTGATAACCATGTGATAGACGCCGGAGCGCAGCTTAGCATCCGCTTCGCGAGCCGATGCCGCTGTCACAACCTCGAAGCCGTTAATCTCCAGTACGGCCTTAAGAGTCAGCAGGATGGGCAGTTCGTCGTCCACCAGCAGGATGCGGCGCTTCATAGATTCTCCTGTACCCACTATATCGGAAATTTCTTCGGATGCCAGTGACGTGCTTTTGGTTTCCGAGTAGCTGCTTTCCTGTCAGCCGGCACGTTATAACGCCGACGCCCGCCTATAATAGCACCGTGTCCAGCTTCTACGTGGAGAACTTCGGGTGTCGCGCCACGCAGGCCGACGGCGCAGTCTTAGAGCAGCAATTGCGTGCCCGGGGACTGCAATCGGCCGCCGAACCGGGCACGGCGCAGGTGGTAGTGCTCAATACCTGCACCGTCACCGCCGCAGCCGATCAGGACGCGCGCGCCGCTATTCGCCGCATACATCGCGCTAACCCCGGGTGCCACATCCTGGTGACTGGCTGCTACGCGCAGCGGGTGCCGGAAGAAGTAGCTGCCCTGCCCGGCGTGCGCTGGGTGGTGGGCAATTCCCACAAACACCAGATTGCCGAAATCCTGGGTGGTGACGTTGCTTGCAATGCCTCCGTGGCATATCGAGCCGGCGACTCGAACTTCGTACCTCTAAACAGGTTGCAGACGGCTGGTTCCAACAGCGCTTCGCTGCTGGTGGGCGATATTTTTGCCCACACCCAACTCCTGGCAGCCCCCGTTTTTGACGCACTTTCCGAGCGCACCCGGCCCAACCTGAAAGTCCAGGATGGCTGCAACAACCGCTGCTCATTCTGCGTGATCCCTTATGTGCGCGGGCGCAGCCGGTCGCTGCCGCTAGAGGAGATCGTCGGCCAGATAAACCATTTGGTTGCAGCAGGCTACCGCGAAGTAGTGATTTCCGGCATCAATCTGGGACGCTGGGGACGCGATCTGCGTCCGCAGCTGCGCTTTCCCGCCTTGGTGCGCGCCATCCTGCAACAAACCAGCCTGGAACGCTTGCGGCTGAGCTCCATCGAGCCCATGGACTGGAGCAATGAACTTATTGAGCTGGCCGCGACGTCACCCCGCATTGCCAAGCACGCGCATGTGCCCATGCAGTCGGGCAGCGACCGCATTCTGCGGCAAATGCACCGCAAATATCGGCCCTGGCACTACTCCCAGCGCCTGCAAAAAATCCGGCAGGCCATGCCTGCAGCGGCTATCGGCGCTGATGTCATGGTGGGATTTCCGGGTGAGAGCGAAGCGGACTTCGAGCAGACTCGAGCAATGGTTGAAGGGCTGCCCTTTACCTACCTGCACGTGTTCACTTATTCGGCTCGCCCGGGCACGCCAGCGGCGGGCCTGCCGGAGCAGGTTGCGGCGCCTGTGGCGCATGAACGCAATCGCCTGCTGCGCGAACTGGCGGCACAGAAGAAACTGGCGTTCCAGCACTCCTTCCTGGGCCAGGAGCTGCAAGCGATCACCCTCAGCGCCTATGACGGGGAGCGCACGCAAGCGCTCACCGACAACTATTTGAAACTACGAGTGGCGGGCCGGCATGCGCCCAATCAGTGGCTGGCAGTGCACATCGAGAGTGTCAGTGGCGGCGAGCTGCTGGGAAGTGTCGCCTTATCCTGAGAATCCAAGCTCTTCTTGAGATCCTCTTCAGCAACGGCTGGCCTGACAAGTGGAGACATTCAGTCGTCCCTCGCGGGACTCGATATCCCTATATGACTACCCGCCAGTAAACTGGCGGGCTACTGTCATGTCGTCCCTGACGGGACGTCGGGGCGGGGTTTGGCAATCCAGCCGCACAGTTTCATCACAAGCTGCTGTTGTTTGCTGTCGGCGATCGGTAAGGCACGCGAAATGTGCTTGTGAGTCAGTTTTGTTTTCGCGCCAGGTGAGCACCAAAGAATTTTCTGAGCAGCGAAAAAGTTCGCGCCCAGACGCCGGCCAACACCGAAACATCTATCGTCTGCATGCTATACTTTTGTATCCTGATTCGCCCTGCAGGGGCCCGGAGGTTTGTATCGACAAGCGTTTTATCCGCATGAATGAGCGCATTCGCGCCCGCGAAGTGCGCGTGATTGACGACGAAGGCAAGCAGATCGGAATCCTGCCGCCGTTCGAAGCGCTCAAAATGGCCCGCTCCAAAAATCTTGACCTGGTTGAGATTTCGCCCACCGCGCAGCCGCCGGTTTGCCGCATCATGGACTACGGCAAATTCCTGTACCAGCAGGAAAAGAAAGAGCGGGAAGCCAAGAAGCACCAGAAGGTCATCACGGTCAAGGAAGTCAAGTTCCGCATCAATGTGGACGAGCACGACTACCAGACCAAGAAGAACCACGTGCTGCGCTTCCTGGATGAAGGCGACAAGGTGAAAGCCACCATCTTCTTCCGGGGCCGGGAGATGACCCGCCAGAGCCTGGGCCGGGAAATCCTGGAACGGCTGATTAAGGACGTGGAGGAAAAAGGGTTGGTGGAGTTCCGCCCGCGGCAGGAAGGCAACACCCTGCATCTGATCCTGGCGCCCAAGAAAGCCGCCGGAACGCAGCAGGCGCCAACGCGCGCGCAAGCCTGACAGCGGGCGCAAATCACCCCGGCTTGCTGACACCTTAGGCTTGAGAGCTGTTGTCTTGCCGATTTCCCGGCACACCATTTAGGATGAAGAGCAGGTTCAATAACTTATGCCGAAACTGAAGACTCATAAGGGCGCCGCTAAGCGCTTCAAGAAGACCGCCGGAGGCAAGGTGCAGCGCTCACATTCCCACCTGCGCCACATCCTGACCTCCAAGGACAAGAAGCGCAAACGTAAGCTGCGCCATGCGGTGCTGGTGGATCCGGCGGACGCACCCAAGATCAAGCGCATGATCCCGTACCAGTGAAGTCTGATTTTGTGGGGACGGGCGCCCTCGCCCGTCCGGCGGCGCTGGCGCCGCAAGTTTAATAGCCGCGGCCGAGGGCGGCCCGCCACATAATCTGGTTGCTTTAGGGTGGAAGCAGGGCTTCAGCCCTGCAGACTAAATGTTTTTGAAGAGGGGCTTTAGCCCCTGAGCGTGTGAAGAGGCTTCGGGATTTTCTCCTTGCCTCCAGCCGCTAATTCGCGGTCCCTAGTTGGCCGCCACAAAAAAAGGAGCACACCATGCCTCGTGTCAAACGCGGTACCAAGCGCCGCGCCAAGCGCAAAAAAATACTCGAGCGCGCCAGCGGTTATTTCCTGACTAAATCCAAGCTGTACCGTTCCGCCAAGGAGTCTGTGGAGCGCGGGCTTAAGTTCGCCTACGCCGGGCGGCGCCTGAAGAAGCGCCAGTTCCGCTCGCTGTGGATTGTGCGCATCGGCGCAGCCGCCAGGCTGCACGGGCTCAGCTACAGCCAGTTCATCAGCGGGCTGAAGAAGACCGGCGTGGAGTTGGACCGCAAGATACTGGCGGAGCTTGCGGTGGCAGACCCGGCCGGCTTTAAGAGCCTGGCTGAGCAGGCGAAGACGGGTTTGGCGGCGGGGAAGGCGTAGCAAACCAGCAGTCAGCGCTCAGCATTCAGCACTCAGCCCGTGAAAGCGGCAGTTTGGCATTTGGCCGATGAATGGCCCCGCGGCTTATGGCTGAGTGCGTAGGCCCAGCCGCCCTCGGCTGGGCAGCTGAGCGAAGCTCAGCTCGGTTTTTCGACTGCCGGGCTTCGCCCGGCTGCACAGGCGAGGGCGCCTGTGCCTACACGGTTTATCTCGATACCGGCATGTACCAGGTTCCCAAGCTCACGGATTATTCGCCGGCGGCGCTGGACAAGGCGGTCGCCGAGGCCAAGCTAGCAGTGCAAGATGAATTGCGGAAAGTGAAGTCTGACGCCGACCTGAAAAAACTTAGAGACCGGTGGAGAGCACGGAAATCTGGCGTTCTGACGCAGATCAACGATCTCTGGTTAAAAAGTGCGCCGGCGCAATCAAAACGCGAAGCAGGTCAACGCGTAAACGAACTGAAGTCGTTTGTCGAATCTGCCATAGATGCATACGAGAAGGACATCCGGGAAGTGGCATCTCCCCTCGCACGTGAATTTGAGCGCGTGGACATCACGCTGCCCGGCATTCGCCGTCCCATCGGCGCACGCCATCCCGTGCTGCAGGCGCTGCACGACGTCATCTCGGTTTTCAAAGCCATGGGCTATTCGGTGGAAGAGGGCCCAGAGGTAGAAACCGACTACTACAACTTCGAGGC
>DASSQB010000440.1:0-2832 GCA_035702725.1 Terriglobales bacterium
TGCCGTAAAGCACTGCCTGCAGGGCGGGGGCCTTCTCCGCGCCGCTCACCAGGAACATCACCTCAGCCGCGTTGTTGATCACAGGCGCCGTGAAAGTAAGCCGGTAGTCACCGAACTTCTCCACCCAGTTTGCCACCACCAGGCGTGAATGCTCGTGCAACGCGGCGCTTCCAGGAAACAGCGAGGCAGTGTGCCCGTCCGGCCCCAGACCCAGCAGCACCAGGTCGAAGCGCGGCAACTCTTCCGGCTTCAACCCAAAAAATTCTCTCACTGTTTGCTCATATTGCTCAGCCACGCGTGCGGCGTCGGTGTCCTCAGCGTGCATGCGGAATACATGATCGGAAGGAATTGGCGCCAGGGTGAGCAGGGTCTCTCGCACCATGCGGTAGTTGCTGTCTTTGTCGTCGGGGGGAACATGGCGTTCATCCCCCCAAAAGAAGTAAATCTTATCCCAGGGCAGATTGCGCGAGGACTGCGCCAGGCGCGAATAGAGCCCCCGCGGGGTGGACCCTCCGGAAAGGCTGACCGTAAATCTGTCCCGTGCCTGCACCACATTGCGGGCGACATGCTCAAATTCAGCGGTGGCTGTGCGGCTGAGTTCGGCTGCGTCGGTGACGACTTTGATCTCAGGTTGCATACGCCATTGTAGCGCCGCCGTCCCCGGCGACCCGATAGGCGGGCGGGGAGCCCGCCAGAGAACCAGCCAAAGGCCGGCCCGACACGCCACTTACCTTACCCGCGCCGTGGTCGCACGACCCAACGTCACAGATGCGCCCTTCTCCGCCAAAGAGGTCAGCAGCAGCTCTGCATGCAACCCGTGCCGGCGCAGATGTTTGCTGACCCGCTCCATCGCCTTGGATGCGGCCATTTCAGGCTGAAGAAACAACAGTACCGATGGTCCGGCACCGCTCAGCACCGCGCCCAGCACGCCTTCGCTTCCTGCCAGCTCGCGCAAAGCCGGCAACAGCGGGCACAGCCGGGCACGATACGGCTCGTGAATTCGGTCCTGCAAAGCCGAGCGCAGCAGGTCATCCCGGCCGTGCGTGAATGCTGCCAGCAGAAAGAGCGCGTTCTGCACATTGAACACGGCGTCGGCGCGCGAATACTGCGCCGGCAGCACACGCCGGGCTTCTTCTGTAGACAGCGGCTCGTCTGGGATGGCCAGCAGCAACGGCCACGGGCAACTTGCGACCACCCGGACCGCCTGCACCGTAGGCGTGCGGTCGGAGGAAGTGGCATTGCGGGCAATGGCCAGGCCGCCCAGCCAACACGCGGCGGCGTTATCGGGATGACCTTCACGCCGTGACGCTTCGGCGACGATCTGCTCGTCTGTCCATTCCAAGCCACCCAACCGCACCGCCAGCGCAATGCCTGCCAGGCGGGCCGCGGCCGAGGAACCGCAACCCTTCCCAATGGGAATCTCGTTGCTGACTTCCAGATGCAAGGGCGCGGCCGGCTTGCCTGCCGCCTGCAGAACCTCGTGGTAGGTCTTCAGGATGAGATTTTCCGCACCACCAGCGCATAGATGCGCATCCCGGCCTTGCGCGGAAACGGAATATTCGTTGGACGGCTCCCCACGCACGCGCAGGTAGAGCGAGAAGGCCAGCGCCGTCGCGTCAAACGCCGGGCCCAAATTGGCAGAGGTCGCTGGCAGCACCAGCTCGCTGATATCCTTTGTCGCCGGCTTAGTTTGTGCCATCGCGTTTCTCCGCTGCTTCCAACACCCGCAACACCGCCTCCACCTTGGGCTCTACTTCCAGCGGCGCGCGCCGATATGGATCCAAGCGCTTCCGCTCGCTCTCAGACGAGTCCGGCAGCAACTCTCGGCGATGAAATTTCAGCGTGTATTCCGGGTCCTTGAGCAAATGTCCGGTCAGGACCAAAACCACGCGCTCGTGGCGCTGCACAAAGCCCTGCCGCACCAGCTTCTTGAGTCCGGCCAAAGTAACTGCGGAAGCCGGCTCGCAGCCCACACCGTCGCGGCCGATCTCCGCCTTAGCAATCGCGATTTCCGCCTCGCTCACCTGCTCGCAGCGCCCGCCCGTGGACTCCAGCACGCGCACCGCTTTTTTCCAGGACACGGGATTGCCGATGCGGATGGCCGTGGCTGCCGTCTCCGCCTGCACCGGTACCAGCTCCCTGCCGCCTTTTTCCCGCAGCGTGCGCACCAGGGCATTGGCGCCTTCGGCCTGAATCACACTCAACCTGGGCAGCGAGTGAATCAGGCCCAGGCGGCGCAGTTCCTCCAACCCTTTGCCCAGCGCCGAGCAGTTGCCCAGGTTGCCGCCGGGGACAATGATGTGGTCCGGCACTTGCCACTCCAGTTGCTCCAGCAGTTCGAAGGCAGCCGTTTTCTGCCCTTCCAGCCGGTAAGGATTGATGGAGTTAAGCAGGTAAATGGGATGTCGCCGCACCAATTCGGTCAGAATGCGCAAGCAGCCGTCGAAATCAGTCCGCAATTGGCACGTGAGCGCGCCATAGTCCAGCGCCTGCGAGAGCTTGCCCCACGCGATTTTGCCCTCCGGAATCAGCACCAGGCTGCGCAGGCCGCCTTGAGCGGCGTAAGCGGCCATGGAGGCCGAAGTGTTGCCGGTCGAGGCGCAGGCGACCCAGGAGAAACCTTCCTGACGGGCCACGGAGATGGCCACGGTCATGCCCGTGTCCTTAAAGGAGCCCGTGGGATTCATGCCCTGGTGATTGGCCAGAAGCCGGTCCACTCCGGCGGCGCGAGCGCAGCCCGGCAACTCGAAAACCGGCGTGTTGCCCTCGCGCAGCGTGATGATCCGCCGTGGCTCGGCCAAGTGCGGCAGCAGTTCCCGGAAGCGCCATACC
>DASSQB010000441.1:0-4594 GCA_035702725.1 Terriglobales bacterium
CATCAGCCGCATCTTCGACCACCCCCAGGTGCCGCGCTACGCACTGGAGTACATCCTTTATCACGAGATGCTGCACCTGAAGCATCCCGTCAAGCTGCTCGGCAGCCGGCGCTGCGTGCATTCCGCCGAATTTCAGGCGGAAGAGAATCTGTTTCCGCAATTGGAGCAGGCCAAGGCGTTCTTGAAGAGGCTGTAAGAAGAGGTTTCAAGGTTTCAAGGTTTCAAGGTTTCAAGGTTTCAAGGTTTCAAGGTTTCAAGGTTTCAAGGTTTCAAGGTTTCAGGATTCCAAAGTCAAGACCATTCACCGCCGAGACGCCGAGGACGCTAAGAAATTAAGATTATTGTCGTTTATTTGACTGCAAAACTTTTGGTTCAGGGCAGAAGTCGTGAGATTCCTTTAAGAAATCTCGGCGCACTCTGCGTCTCGGCGGTGAAACGGGTTCTTGGTTTTTGAAACCTGTGAAACGTTGAAACCTGGCTCAGGCCGCCAGTTCCGGCACCGGCTGCTCTTCGTGCCCGGCCACCCGCGACCACACTTGCCGCGCGCATTCCACCCGGAACAGCGGCACGCGGGCTGTGGCCAGGCGAACCTTATGCGGCTGCTCGCCCGTCATGTAATCGCAATTCAGACCTTCCTCCAGGCTCAGCCGGGTAACTTCAAACAGCAGCACGATGCCGGGAGAAAAATGCGCCCAGGCATGATCGTAATAGGTGGTGTAAAAACGGCGGGTGTTTCCATCGCGGAACGTGACCAGCGCGGCAATGAGTGTGCTGCCCTGAGCCAGGGTATAAACGTCGCACGGCGCCTCGCCAAGTCTGGCCGCCGCGGTCAGGAAGTTAATGCGCGCGGCGTCGCGGAAAAGATTGGCGGGCAACTGCGCCGCCTTAAGCTGGTAAATCCGCTGCAGTAATTCCGCCGAGGGATCCGGATGATGCCGGCACTCCACTCCCTGGCGCAGGATTTTGCGCCAGCGGCTGCCGATGCGCGGGTGAGCCATCGCCAGCTGTTCTGCGGAGGTATCGCAGGTAAGGACGCAGGGAGCGCTGACAAAAGGATGCGGAGCAAACTCCTCCCAGGCGCGGCGGCGCTCCTGGCCGCGCAGGGCGGCAAAAAATATTGGTAATTTGAGTGCGGCCACCTCCTGCCAGGCCTGCCGGAGCAGGCCGGCGTCGCCGGTGGCGAGGACGTCGCGATAATCAAACAGGGCTTCGCCCAGGAGGGTGAACCCGTGGTCGGCAATCGCGCCCGGAATAAGAGCCGCGCCGGCGTCGCTTTCCAGCAGCACAACATAGGGCTCTTCCCGGGCGGCAAACAACAACGCCGCCAGCCGGTTCCAGGAAAAACATTGAAAGAAGGTTTTTGTACAGGTGCGGTAGAGGTTTTCCCAGGCCGGTCGCAAAAGCTCCAGTTCAGCCGGCGAGCGCGCCACTACTTTACGAAGCAAACGCGTTCCCTCCTTAACGTGCAAGGGATTAGACGCAGCCCTGAAGCGGGCGGATGTTTTGGCGGGCAGGACTTCCCGGGGTTGCTGCCGGCGCGGCCCGCGGAAGCCGGGGAATGGGCGGGCCAAGCCGTTCGCCGGGCCCAGATGGCCGTGCAATGCGTATCACAGCCGTCTGTGACAAGATGCGTTGACCGGGCTAAGCGCGGGGCAGTATGCTAGCAAATTGAAAATGAAATTCATTTTCAATTTGGCGGGCCCCGCCACCCCTCATGATTGACGCTTTCATCATTGCCCTGCGCGAAGGTGTGGAAGCCGCCCTTATCGTCGGCATCACCCTCGCCTACCTGGCCAAAATCGGCCGCAACGACCTGCGCCGCGCGGTATACGCCGCCCTGGCCGCCGCCTTCCTGGGCAGCGTTGGCGCCGCCGTTATCGTCTCCCGCCTCGACCTCAACCAGGACATCTTCGAAGGCTGGGTCATGCTGACGGCCGCTTTCTTCGTCGTCACCATGGTGGTCTTCATGATGAAGACTGCCCGCAGCATGAAAGGCAAAATCGAGGGCAAAGTGGGCCTGCTGGCCGACCGCGGTTCTCAGCTCGGCCTGTTCCTCTTCGTCTTCCTCATGGTGCTGCGCGAGGGCGTGGAGACGGTTCTCATTCTCTCCGCCGTGTCGCTGAATTCCAGCGCGCTCATGAGCTTCCTGGGCACGCTGCTGGGCATTGCCCTGGCCATCGTCTTTGGGGTGATGTTCGTCAAGGGTTCAGTGCGCATCAACCTGCGCAAATTTTTCCGCATCACCAGCGTCATCCTCATCTTCGTGGGGGTCCAACTGGTGGTTTCGGGCCTGCACGAGCTTTCGGAAAACGGCGTGCTGCCCTCCAGCAAGCGCGAGATGGCGCTGATCGGGCCCATCGTCACCAACGAAGTCTTCTTCTTTGTAACCATCCTGGCGCTGGCCGCTCTGATGGTCCTCTTTGAGATGAAGCGCCGCCAGCCCGGGCCTGAGCCGGTTTCGACCGCCGAGCGCCGCAAGGCCCTGTGGAGCGCCCGCCGTGAGCGCCTGTGGATGGTTTCCGTGTACGCCAGCTGCTTCCTGTTCATCGTGCTGGTGACCGCGGAATTTGTTTACACCAAGAGCGTGAGCGCGCTCTCTCCCGCCACCCCGGTCGCCTTCAGCAATGGCCGCATCAGTATTCCCGTCAGCCAGGTTTCCGATGGCGACCTGCACCGTTATGTGGCCACGGAGCAGGGCGTACCGGTGCGCTTCTGGCTCTATCGCAAGCCCGATGGCAGCGTAGCCACGGTGTTCGACGCCTGCGAAATCTGCGGCGGCGTGGGTTACTACAAAACCGGCCAGGGCGTGGTTTGCAAAAACTGCGGCGCGCCCATTAATGGCGCGACCGTGGGCCATCCCGGGGGCTGCAATCCCGTTCCCCTGCAGGCCACGGTGAGCGGCGGGATGGTGCTGATCTCGGAGGCGGAAGTGGCGGCGGGAACCCGCTACTTCCAGAAATAGCCCATGTTTCCCCGCCTGGTGTTTGAATCCTTTCGGCGCCAGCGGCGGCGCAAACTGCTGGCCGGCGTGGCCATTGCGCTGGGCGTGGCGGTCGCAACCGCCATGATCGCCGTGGCCACCAACATCGGCGATAAGATCAACCAGGAGCTGCGCAGCTACGGCGCCAACCTGCTCATCACGCCCGAGGCAGATACGCTGGATGTAGAGATCGGCGGCATGGACCTGAAGCCGCCCAGCGACGGGGCCTTCCTCAAGGAAGCCGACCTGCCCCGCATCAAAGGGACGTTCTGGAAAAACAACATTGTCGGGTTCGCCCCCATGCTGACGGTGCGGGCCACTCTCGGCTCCGGCGCCCAGGCCGAGTCGGTGGAAGTCCTGGGCACGTACTTTGCCAAGCGACTTGCCTACGACCACGAATCGTTCATCACCGGCGTGCGCGCCACTAATCCCTGGTGGAAGGTGAGCGGCGCCTGGCCCAGCGACCAAAGCGACGACATACTTCTGGGCACAGACCTGGCTGCTCGGCTGGGCCGCAAGCCGGGCGACAGCGTCAAGATTAATGGCGAGTCCCGACGCGTAACCGGCATTTTGACCACCGGCGGCGCCGAAGACAATCAGGTAGTCGTGCCGCTGCACCTGGCCCAGGAAATCCTGGCCCGTCCGGGTGCCGTGCGCCGCGTTTATGTGAGCGCTCTGACCAAACCGGAAGACGCGCTCGCCCTGCGCGACCCCAAAACCATGTCTCCGGCGCTGCTGGAAAAGTGGTCCTGCTCGCCCTACGTGCAATCCATCGCCTACGTTCTGCAGCAGGCGCTCCCCCATGCGCGCGTGGAACCGATCCGCCAGGTCGCCAGCACCGAAGGCACGGTGCTGACCCGCATCCAAGGCCTGATGCTGTTGATCACGCTGGCCGCGCTGCTGGCTTCGGCCCTGGCTGTTTCCGCTGCCATGGCCACTGCCATTTTTGAGCGCCGCAACGAGATCGGGCTAATGAAAGCGCTGGGCGCCGCTAATACTACGGTGGGCTCCGTCTTTTTCGCCGAGTCGGTGTTGCTGGCCCTGCTGGGCGGAATTGTTGGCTTCTTCGGAGGCAGCCTGCTCGCTCGCGAAATTGGCCACAGCATTTTCAATTCGCAGATCGACGTGGAGCCGGTGCTTTTCCCCATCATTCTGGGCATCGCCACGGTTGTGACCTTCGCGGGCAGCGCGGTCGCCATTTTCCGCGCCATGCGCTTCGATCCCGTGTATGCCCTGAAGGCGGACACTTGAGAGCTGCTACTCCAACTCGCCGCTCGGACAAGCACCGCATGTTTCTGCGCATGTTGCTGCGCGCCTCGGTGGTGCGCCGCGGGCGGGCGCTCTCCGCACTGCTGGCCGTGGTGGTTGCGGCCGCGGTCGCCACCGCCATGCTGAACTTGTATGTGGATGTGCAAGCCAAGCTGCGCACGGAATTTCGTAAGTACGGCGCCAACATCGTGGTGGTGGCCAGGCAGGGCCAGCCTCTCCCGGCGGATGTGCCGGCGCGCGTGCAATCCGCCCTGGCCGGGCGCGGCGTTGCGGTTCCCTTTGCCTACGTAGTGGCCAGCACCACCGATGGCTCGCCCGTGGTCGCCGCCGGCACTGATATGGAGA
>DASSQB010000442.1:0-2737 GCA_035702725.1 Terriglobales bacterium
GGGCGACTTCGTTCGGTGGCCCATCTTCTCCACCAGCGAGCGAATGCGGGCAATGCAGGCCTCATCGCTGGGCTCGCGGTAGTCCACCGTGCCGCTGATGGCGGCGTGCATTTTGGCCCCGCCCAGTTCTTCGGCCGAAACCTGCTGCCCGATGGCGGCCTGCACCAGCGCCGGGCCGGCCAGGAACAAACCGCTGCCCTCGGTCATGAGCACGTTGTCGCACATGACGGGCAGGTAGCCGCCGCCGGCCACGCACATGCCCATGATGGCGGCGATCTGGGGGATGCCCATGGCCGACATGACCGCGTTGTTGCGGAAGACGCGGCCAAAGTCGTCGGTATCGGGGAAGACGTCCTCCTGCAGCGGCAGGAAGACGCCGGCTGAGTCCACCAGGTAGATGGTGGGAATGTGGTTATCCATGGCGATGTTCTGCGCCCGGATCACCTTCTTCGCCGTCATGGGAAAGAAGGCGCCGGCTTTGACCGTGGCGTCGTTCACGATGAGCATGAACAGGCGTCCGTGGATGCGGCCCACACCTGTGACCACGCCGGCAGCGGGCGCGCCGCCCCATTCCTCGTACATGCCGTAGGCGGCGTAGATGCCAAGCTGGAACAGTTCGGTACCGGGATCGAGCAGCAGGGCGATACGCTCACGGGCGGTGAGGCGGCCCTTCTTATGCTGCGATTCGATGGCCTTAGGGCCGCCGCCCTGGGCGATTTTTTCTTCTTCGTTGCGCAAGCGGGTGACCAGTTCGGCCATAGCGCGCATGTTCTTTTCGAAGCGCTGGGAGGTGGGGTCCACGGTGCTGAGCAGCAGGTTGTCGGCGGCTTCGGAGGCGGGCTTGGCACGGTCAGGCATGGCGTCAGGCAAGGAAACTAGCTACGGTAATACAGGGGAGGGAGGGGGAGCAAACGGGGCAGCGGCACGATAGTGTCTCAGTTCGAACTTTCTTCGAGGTTCTCCCCGGCCAGTCGAACCTCCATTGCCTTTGTGACTCTAGCAATCACCATGGCAACTTTGGTCCACCGTCCTGCAACAGCAGAAAGAATGGCTTCGTCAAATTTGAGAGGGATTCATAAAAAGCTCCTGGATAATCTAGTTTGAAGGTGACCCAATGATGCTTGAATCTACTTCAAGGGAAGTCTTGCGATTGTCTTCATGGGAAGGAAGAGTTTTCGCTTATCTTTCGGTAGTTCGATGAAGCCATATTTCCGATAAAATCCCGCAGCCTTTTCATCCTTCGCTTCGACAAATACTGCAAAGGACGCTACACGTTCGGTACCCAATAAGCACTGTTTTAGGGCTTCCAGTAACACCAGTTCTCCAATGCCTTGTCCCTGCTGGCTGGAATCCACCGCCATGCGCCCCAGGAGGGTGACGCCGACCGTGTTGTATTTTCCGGCCTTCTTAGCGATTTCTTTGGGCAATTGCTCGAGTTGAAGGTGTCGAGGTGAAAGCGTGTAGTATCCAATCACTTTTTGGGCATTGTCGTTGCGAACGATGACAAACACCGCAGCGAGATTGCGCCTAAGGTCTTGGGAAGCCTGGTTGCGGATGTAATCGTCAAGTTCTTTATAGCCACATGAAAAAGCCGCTCGGTCATGATTGCCAAGCGGCTCAAAATGGAAATAGCTGGGGTCTGCTTTCATTTTGCGCCAACCTGTGCATGTCTCTTGGCAGCACGGCGTAAAGCTTCATTGGGCTCTGGCGGATTCAATAGAGCATCTACGAACGCACGCTGATCGCGTGCGCTTAGTGCCAGAACCGCATGCTCCTGAAGCGTCTGCCGGGCAGCCCGTTCCATACTGGAAATCGCGAAGTCAGTGAGAGTCACCCCTTCAATTTCCGCCGCCTGCTCAAAGCGCCGCTTTTGTTCGCGACTGACGCGCGCTTCAATTCTCGCCAAGGCTGGCATAGTCCCTCCCCTTTACTCTACAAATCGTACGGCAATTTGCCGTACAAATCAATATGCCTTTAGATGCGTGTGGGCGGATTGGGATTCCTGCACCTTGGCACATAAGTACTTACAAACAATTCGTTTCTAATCAATGCGTTACACAAAACACGCCGCAGCCTGCGTCTGCATTGCCGTCCGCTAGTCGCGTGTTCTCAGGCTGTGTCCGGACGCTACTTATCCTGGCTGGAGAATTGCCAATGCTAACTGCAAGTTGCTACGTGCTTCAGTTTGGCGGCCGCCCACGCCACCGGATCCTCCGCCACCGCGTCCACCAATCCGATGCGCAACGCTTCCTGAGCGCTCACCTTTTCCGCCCCAACCAACATCTGCAGAGCGCGAGCCTTGCCCACCAGGCGCGGCAGGCGCTGGGTGCCACCCCAGCCGGTGATCAGGCCCAGGGCGGCGCCGCGGTGGCCGAAGATAGCATGCGGGGCGGCCACGCGGAAAAGGCACGCGAGCGCCAGATCCAGTCCGCCGCCCATGCAGTAGCCACGAATGGCCGCGCAGACCGGGGCAGGGAAGCCGGCGATAGCGCTCATCAATTCCTGCCCTAAGCAGGAGAATTCCAGCGCTTCAGGCCCCGTCATGGCGGCGATTTCCTGCAGGTCGGCGCCGGCAGAGAAGAACTTATCGTTACCCGTAACGATCAAAGGCCCGGTGTCGCGGGCTAAGTCGCGGAGGGCGGCGTGGAGCTCCAGAATGCAGGCGCGAGTAAGGCGGTTGGTGCCGTCGGGCGAGCGGAGTCCCAGGATGCGGACCGAGTCCCGGATTTGTAATTGG